>CAZMEH010000977.1:0-2741 GCA_964564885.1 uncultured Saprospiraceae bacterium
TTGCCATTGAGTCCATTTATTGATACATTTTACCAAACATTTACGCCATTAGATACCGCAATTGGAATTAGTCCGATGGCTAATAAAAGTGAATTATTTTTAAATGCTATTGAAAACCAAGATTCTATTTTACTAACATCTGCTAAGTTTATTCATTTTGAAACAGAAGATTTTGAAGCGGTTAAGAAGTTGTTTTTAGAAAAAGACTTTGGCGAAGATTGGGTATTTGTAAAAGATGAATTGTTAGATGAAATTTGTGAGATGGATTATGAAACGGTTGTTCCGTTCTTGGAGAAACTTTACATAGATTCTTATGAAAATTCAAATTATCAAGTAAAAATTCTTAGTACATTAATATACGAACAAAAGAAATCTTCTTATGCGAAAGCGATGCAATTGCTAGAAGATGACTTGCCTATCAGTGATGGCGGAGGTGCTTTTCTTTGGAGATTGACGGATTCTGCGGAGTTGGCAATGCCGTTTATTCCACAATTATTAGAATTGTCTAGTATTGCTGATTATAAGTTTGATGTTCAAGGTGTTTTAGGAAACTTGGTGAAGTATCAAGGTTTATCACCTAGAAAATATAAATCGCTTAAAAAGCAGTTCTTAAACGAAGGAAAAATTGAGATAAAGCGTGCCATCGGTAAGCAGAAGCAAACAAAAAACAAGAGTTATTACAGTTATTATGGTAACTACAATGAAAATAGGAATTTGAATAAATACGTTGATTTGCTTTATCCGTTTCGTAAAGAAACTAAGGTTAGCGAATTTATTGCTAAGGTTAATAAGCTAGAAGATCCTAGTATTCAGATGAATATAATAGAACTACAATTGCTCAATAAGGAGTCGGTTAGTAGGAAAATCGTTCAAAAATTAGCAGAAGAAAATAACCATCGTTATAAAATTTATAAATTACTAAAACGATACGATGCACTTGATTTAATGGCAGATAGTTTGAGTTCAGAAGTAGCGATTGCAAGAGGGTTTTTATCCAAATCGGATTATTATGGTGAGAAAGTAGATACTATCTATTATTTGAAATCGGGTCAGGTTGAAATTAGTGGCGTCAGTCATGAGGTGTATTATTTTATTGAAAAAGCGAAAGTAAAAGAGAATTACTATAGCGATGACAAAAAAGAGAAAATATCTATTACTGCGTTCACCTGGCAGCCAGGTGAAGAAATTGCGGGCGATAATTATTATTATATTGAGTCTGTGATGGAAGAGGACGAAACGGCGGATGAAGTCATTAAGGAATTGGTTAAGCAATTGCAGTTAAAAGATAGAAAACGTATTATTAGTGATAATAACTATTATGAAGATAAGTTTTAGTTTCTGAGAAGAGAGAGCAGAGACCATTTTATTGAGAGAGCAGAGATATTTTATTTGAAAGTGTCGTGAAATTCATTTTCTCTCTTCCCTCAGAGAAGCAATCTCTCGTCTCTCTTCTTGTGATATAGATTTTTATTCTGAACGTGAATTGTTTTACAGCAATTCACGTTTATTATTTTAAGTTTAACGAAATAAAATTTTTAATTTTCAACTCCATGGAAGATGTTTTCGTATCCATTTAACAATTCTCTATCTTTGCACTTTATTTCAAAATTGGTTGAAATTTAATATTGCAAATCATAATCAAATGGCAGTAGATAATAGAATTAAAGAATTAATTGGTGAAGAATTAGCTCGTCAGCGAAGAGGTGTTGAATTAATCGCATCTGAAAACTTTACTTCTCAGGAAGTCATGGACGCTGTGGGAACTTGCTTGACCAACAAATACGCAGAAGGCTATCCTGGAAAAAGGTATTATGGCGGTTGCGAAGTAGTTGATGAAGTAGAACAGTTAGCTATTGATAGAGCAAAAGAATTGTTTGGTGCAGCGTATGCAAATGTTCAGCCGCATTCTGGCGCACAAGCTAACGCTGCTGTATTTTTGGCTTGTCTGCAACCTGGTGATGATATCCTAGGTTTTGATTTGTCTCATGGTGGTCACTTATCTCATGGTTCTCCTGTTAACTTTTCTGGAAAGGTTTATACGCCTCATTTCTATGGTGTAGAAAAAGAGACTGGTCGTGTTGATATGGACAAAGTGGAAGCAAAAGCCATTGAAGTTCAACCAAAATTGATTATCTGTGGTGCTTCGGCTTATTCTCGTGATTGGGATTATGCTCGTTTCAGAGCTATTGCGGACAAGGTTGGTGCATTGCTTTTAGCCGATATTGCGCATCCAGCAGGTTTAGTAGCCGCAGGATTGTTGAATGATCCGATTCCACATTGTCATATTATAACTACAACGACACACAAAACACTTCGTGGTCCTCGTGGCGGTTTGATTATGATGGGTAAGAATTTTGAAAACCCTTGGGGCAGAAAAACTAGAAAAGGTAATCCAATTAAAATGTCTGCTATTTTGAATAGTGGTGTTTTCCCAGGAATGCAAGGTGGTCCTTTGGAACATGTGATTGCTGGAAAAGCAGTTGCTTTTTATGAAGCATTGCAGCCAGAATTTAAAGCATATGGTGAACAAGTCATCAAAAATGCAAAGGTAATGGCGAATGAATTCATCAAACGTGGTTACAAAGTCATTTCTGGTGGAACGGATAATCACATGATGTTGATTGACTTGCGCTCAAAAGATGTTACTGGTAAAGTAGCTGAAAAAGCGTTGGTTTTAGCTGATATTACAGTGAACAAAAACATGGTTCCATTTGATACACAATCACCGTTTGTAACTTCTG
>CAZMEH010000978.1:0-1828 GCA_964564885.1 uncultured Saprospiraceae bacterium
GAGAGAACAGAGATAAAATTAAAACTTCTAATTCATTGATTATAAATGAAAAAAATCTCTCTTCTCTCTTCTCCCTTCTCCCTTCTCAAATATGGTGTTTGCTCATATTGCGTTTCACCTAGTCGACTAAAATTGACGGTACAATCTTAATGCGAACCTTCTCTAATCAGTTGCGGAAATTTCTTTTGAAAACGCTTCAAACGAGGAACAGAAACGGCTCTGATATATCCTTGGTCAGGATGCAATCTTTCAAAATTTTGATGATAATCTTCTGCTACCCAAAATATTTCAAATGATGTTACTTCAGCTGCTGCTTTTAATGGTGTGATTTTTTTATTTAATTCAGTTACTTTATTATCAATAATTGCCTTTTCATCAGCGTTTTGATAAAAAATAATAGAACGATATTGAGAACCTTTGTCTCCTCCTTGCCCGTTGACTTGCGTAACGTCCTGAGAACCAAAATAAATATCAACTAATGTTGTAAAGTCAATAACATTCGCATCATAAAATACTTCTATAGCTTCTGCGTGACCTGTTTTTCCAGTATTAGAAGAAGCATAAGTTGGACTTTGAGTATGTCCACCAGAATAACCAGAAATAACTTCCTCTACACCATTGACACTTTCATAAACCGCTTCTACGCACCAAAAACAACCTGATGCAAAGTAAGCCCTTGACAATCCTTCTTTTTTAGGAAGGTATTTTGCAGGTGTATTTGATTTAGCGTCAGAAGTACTTGCGACTTCGTTACTTTCAGAAACCTTAGCAGGCTTATTGTTTGTATTAGTTGATTGACAACTAGTCATTGATGCCGTTATCAAAACTAATATTATTACACTAATATTCAATTTCATTTGTCGTTGTTTTAGATTTTATCACTATAAATAAAGACTATTATAGTACAACATCAAAAAGCCTACTTTATGTTGTGTCATTTTATGACTTTAGGGTTTATTTTTTAAATTAAATCCTAACTATTTAAAATAATTTCTTATTCCATAACTCGCTAAAACGCCTTCTCCAGTCGCTGCTGCTACTTGAGCAATCGCACCTTCACGACAATCGCCTGCTGCAAAAATTCCTTTTTGAGAAGTTTCCGCTAAACCGCTTGTAGTTATAAATCCTCTTTCATTCAAATCAACCAAGTTTTTAAATCCTTTGGTATTTGGAATCAGACCGATAAATATAAAAACACCATCGGCAGTTAACAATTCCTTCTCTTTGGTTTGATTGTCTTCTATCATCAATCCTTTAAATAGTCCATTTTGATCAGCGACAAACTCTAAAGAACTCTTATTAAGATAAGGTGTGATATTATCAATAGAATCTAATTTTTCGACATAAGTTGGCGAAGCCGTGAATTCAGGATGAAGGTGAACCAGCTTAATGCTTTTGACAAATCCTGATAAAAATATGCTTTCTTCTAAAGCCGAATTTCCACCACCAACTACAATTATATCACGATTTCTATAAAACGCTCCATCACATGTAGCACAAAAATGAACACCAGAACCAATTAATTCTGATTCGCCAGGAATACCCAATTGACGATAGGTTGAGCCTGTTGACAATACAACCGATTTGCCTAAATATTCCGCTGTCTTTGTCTGTATTTTAAATAATTCGCCCTCTTTTTTTATAGAAACGACATCTTCGCCTGTCTTTATTGTTGCACCATATACCCGAGCTTGTTCTTCCATCTTATCCATTAAAGCAGGACCAGAAATAGAAGTAAACCCAGGATAATTTTCAATTTTTCCAGTTAAAAAAGCATTTCCTCCGATTGTCTTTTTTTCGAGTATAAGCGTACTAAACCTATCTCTTT
>CAZMEH010000979.1:0-1983 GCA_964564885.1 uncultured Saprospiraceae bacterium
CCAAGATTTTCCTTGATTTAGTCGGCTATTTTGTTCAATTAATAGGAATAAGCCGTCAGTTATAAAACAATTCATATAAATACTTTAAAAAATTCAAATCAATACCAAAAAGATGTTAATTTTATTTTTTATACTAAATGGACTTTTAATGAGTTTTGTAATAAAAGAATCAGATATTTTATTTTGCTAAAATTTAACATATATAATTCTTTTCTTTGTTCAGGAACTCACATAATTTAATGTGCAACTATAAGAAAATCTTGATGACCAATAATCATTAAAATCATCATTTACCCTATTTATTTACAGAGAAGAAACTATTGATTCTCTACCATCCAAAAACATATATCCTTTTGCTTTTAGCGTCCTTGATATAGATTAAAAAACCTAAGTGTTATACAGAAAACAATATGAAGCGATCCCGAACTCTGACATTATTACTAATACTGTCCTTAAATAGCTTCGCACAAATTACGATTGATACTGCTACTACCAATAAGATGAGTGTGTCAATAAAGCGTTTTATACAAAAAGGTCATTTAGATAGTGCGGACCTATTGATTCCTAGCTACCTTCAATATTTTGAATCGTCTTTCACCGTACCTGATAGTGCGGAATGGGAATATTCAGTTGCTCGTCTCGGCGATAATTTTCGTAAAAATGGCTATCCAATTCAGGCATTATATCATTATAAGAAATCCTTATCCATTGCTGATAAAGTCTATAAAAAGAAGAACCTAAGACTTGGAAAAATCCTTTACAATATTGGTATTTGTAATGTTGGAAAAGGATTTTATGATGAAGCGATTTCTGCTTTTGACGCTGCTGGAAACATTTTTAAACATGAACTAGGAGAAAACGATCGTTATGTTGCTTTTTCATATATTGCTATTGCCAATGGTTACTCTGAATTGTTGGACTATCAAAAAGCATTAACTTTTTACAGAAAAGCGTTAAATATCTATAAGACAGGTTATGATGATAAAGAAGGTGGAAAACCACGTAATGTTAGTATTAGCGAAGGAAGAATCTATAATAACCTCGGTGAATTATACCTTGATATAGGGCAAACTGAAAAAGCAATAGAGTATTATGAAAGTGCTTTAGCGATCTATCGAAATTTTGAAGGAAAAGGGATAGAACAAAGTCTAATTTATACTTTTTTTAATTTAGCTAGAGCCTATCTTAAACTAGAAGACTATCCTAAAGCCTACGGTTATTTGAAGGTGGTCAAAGATTATCGAGAAAGCACGGTAAATTACCCAATAGATTTAGGCAAAGCTTATAATCTACTTTCTCAATATCACGAAGCAAACAATGAAGTGACTAAAGCCAAGTATTATTCAAAAAAAGCAATTCGTATTTTTGAAAATGTATTTGGTTCAAAACATCCGTCACTCATGAATGCGCATGCTCATTTTGGCGATATATTTTTCGATCACAATGAATTAGATTCTGCTATTATAGAATACAATCATGCGCTAAATAGCAGTTTAGCGATTGATTTTTATGATACTCACAATCTTCAAGAGTTTGAAATCACGGGTTTAGTTACCTTGGATCTATTTGATGCCTTTTATAAAAAAGCACTAACACTTCAACGGATTTTTCAATCTTCAAATCATCTTAATGACCTAGAAGAAGTGATTGATATCTGTCATAAGGTAGATTTAATTGCTCAGGAACTCCGTTTATCATTACAGCATAGCGACCAGATTACGCTTGGAAATCATTTGCTAAAAACCTATCAGTTGGCAGTTAATACGAGTTTTCAATTGTATGAATTGACTAAAGATAATAGTTATAAAGAAGAATTAAATTTCTTCTCTGAGAAGAAAAAAGTAGCGGCATTATCAAGTATTATTACAAGTGTCCGAGCAAAGAACCTTGGTGAAATACCTGATTTTCTACTTAAAAAAGAACGTGATTTAGCTTCTCGTTTGAATTTTTTCAATACCGAAATTCAGATTATAAAAGAAAGAA
>CAZMEH010000980.1:0-3181 GCA_964564885.1 uncultured Saprospiraceae bacterium
TAGAAGGCGGCACATACGAAATCATCCGTAATCGCTTATTGAAGCAAGGCACGGAATTGCGAAGTCGATTGACCTCCTTGAACGATGCACGGAAAGAAGTATTTGGAGCGATAGAAACGCAATTGATTTCTAACGACCGCATATCTACGTCCAATAATTGCATAGCTCGGGACATCGTGGCGATAGGTGACCTATCTATTTTTGGCTACAATGTCCATATTGGACTGCGTTCGGGTATCAAGTTGGCGGATGTGTTTAGCATTTATAAATTCGATGGACAAACACATGCCTTTGTCTTGCAGCCAATGGATTTTTTGCAAGATGAGAAGTTTGAAGCCGACTTCACAAACTTGTATCGCTACTATAAAAACACGACTTTTTCAAAGTTTGCCGTCATTGGCAGCTACCTATATATGGTCTTTCAAGTCAGTGATAAAACCTCTGACATTAAGACCTTTAAGTTCTTGATAAAGAACGACACATTAACTTATATTGATAATCGAAGCGACCACGAATATCAATTTCCAAACCAATTTGAGTTCAAATGGGTGCGTGCAAGGCGAGATATGCAGCGCATGGGAGAACATCCGCATATTTCGATTTTGGATAGGATTTTTGTGGAAACGGTTGGCGGTGATTTGACGATTAAAATCGAAGACAACACCGATGACGGCTACGGAATTTATCGAGAAGATGTCGAATTTACAGACCAAACACTAGACGATGCAGAGTTTTTCTATGCCGATTTAGGCAATTTGATTGCGTTGAAAATCACGCCTTTCAGAGAAGAAACCCGCTATTTCATTTTTAATGACAAAACGGAAGAAGTCAAACGCATTGACTCCTTAGAAGATTCGGGCGTATTGTTGCCAGACAATCACGGTTTGATGTTCTCGAATGGTTATTATTTGCAAACAGGCGAATTTAAAATCTTCGATGTCAATCGTCGAGGAAAGCATTTTGAACGTCGAATTGCGTCACCGAATGGCGAAGATCATTTGTTTGTTTTTTACTCAAAAGAACACGGTCGATATGCTTTGATGTCCTATAATGTGATTGCTCAAACGGTCGCAACACCGATTTTGTGTCATGGTTTTACGCTGTTTCCAAATGGCGAATTGTGCTATTTCAGAGCCGAAGACGAACCGAGCAAACATCATGTGGTGCAGATTTGGCAAACGCCTTATGTCATGGGCGATGTCATTCCGTCGGAACACACAGACAGCTATTTGTACAAGGTCGGAAACAAGGATATTGTGCGTGCGATGGCGGAATGTACCGCTGTTTTAGCACTTTTAAACAAAGAAGATACATACTCAGGTTTATATTTGGACTTGTCCAAAAAAGCCAGTGATATAATAGATTCGTATTATTGGATTGATAAGAAAGATGGCTTTTTATTGAATGAGCCATTAATTGAAATCCGTAATTCTGCGAACGCTGCGATTGACGAATATGAGAAAGTTCAGCGCATTAAGAAGAATACGAAAGAAGAAATTGCTCGGGTTCGGAACAAGGCGGAAGAATTATTCAATCGGGTAAATCGAACGAATTTCGATGTTATTAACGAATATGTTGATGCGTTGTCGGAGTTGCGAGTGTTGCGTGGCGAAATCATTTCGTTGCGTGATTTGCGCTATACCGATTTAGAGTTAATTGAAGCATTAGAAGCGCAAGCGATTGAAAATACGGACAAACTTTCGCAAGGTTGTGTTGAGTTTTTGTTGAATGAAAATGCTTTAATTCCATATATCGAGCGAGTAGAAGTGGCTCGTGGCGAGATTGACCAAGTTCAAACAGCGGTGCAAGCGAGTGAACTTGGCGCACGCATTGACCAAATCGGTGACGATTTGAAGTTGATGATTGATATTGTCAGTAATTTAAAAATTGAAGATGCGACGCAAACAACTCGCATTATTGACAATATTTCAAATATTTATACGACGCTTAACCAAATCAAAGCAGCTTTAAAACGCCGTCAGAAAGCGTTGATGAGCCAAGAAGCGGTGGCGGAATTTGCGGCACAATTGAAGTTGGTTGACCAAAGCATTATCAACTATTTGGATATTTCAGACACGCCTGGCAAGTGCGATGACTATTTGACCAAATTGATGGTGCAGTTGGAAGAATTGGAAGGTAAGTTTGTGGAATTTGATGAGTTTATCGGTCAATTGACGGAGAAGCGAGAAGAAGTGTACAATGCTTTTGAAACTCGTAAATTAAACTTGGTCGAGTCTCGAAATCGTCGAGCGGCTTCTTTGCAATCTGCTGCCGAACGTATTTTGAATGGTGTTAAAAATCGAGTGAGCAATTTTCAAGAAGTCAACGAAATCAACGGTTTCTTTGCTTCTGATTTGATGATTGACAAGGTTCGAGACATCATCACTCAATTGACTAATTTAGAAGATACGGTCAAAGCTGGCGACATTCAAAGTCAGTTAAAGACGTTGAAAGAAGATGCTATTCGTCAGTTGCGAGATAAGAAAGATTTGTTTGTCGATGGTAAAAATATCATCCGATTTGGTAAACATAATTTCTCGGTCAATACGCAGCCTTTAGACTTGACGATGGTTAATCGTGGCGGTGATATGTTTTTCCATTTGACAGGAACGAACTTCTTTGAAAAAGTAGCGGATGAAGGTTTTAATGCAACAAAACCAGTTTGGGAACAGACTTTAATTTCGGAAAACAAAGACGTTTATCGAGCAGAATTTTTGGCTTATACGTTCTGGAAACAGGCGTCAGACGCTTTCGAAGCATCCGACGCCTTAGACGAAATCAAGGCATTTGCTGCGAGTCGCTATCACGAAGGCTATACCAAAGGTATTCACGATGAAGACGCAGCAGCAATTTTAAAGGAAATATTAAAGCTAGAAGATGATATAGATTTGTTGCGTTATCCATCGGTTGACCGTGCTGCAGCTCAGTTGTTTTGGAATAAATTTATATCAGAAACAGATAAGAATGATTTACACAATCAGTTAAAATCGGCTGGTGCAGTTTTACAATTTTTCCCAAATACACATGAATTTGATTATTTGCTGGAAAAAATAAATACGTTTATTCAAGCGTCGGACGCCTTAAAGACGTCCGACGCTTCGTCCGAACAAATCGCCAAATATTTATTTGACGAATGGACAAGGGGCGATAAATTTATAATCAGTAAAGAAGCGGCAGAATT
>CAZMEH010000981.1:0-17088 GCA_964564885.1 uncultured Saprospiraceae bacterium
ATTTGACTGGTAAATTCAGATAAATTTTGAGTTTTCTTTGCTATAAACAGACTACTTCTAACGAAGTATTTATGTTGCGTAACATTAGTTACGAAGTTCAACACATCGTATAAAAAAAGCGGTGCGCACTCTTAAGAGTACACACCAGATTATCCTTTTATTAAAAGCATATAGTCAGAATATATCTAATCAATCTTTTTGAATTTCTATCGTTTATTTGATTGGTTCGTACTTAAAAGTAGCCACATGGCAAGCAAAATAAGTTTTACTATACCTGTGGCATATGAATGTTAGAAGCAGTACTTAGTAAAAAAAATACAATAGAACAACAGATAAATTTCTTTCAAAAAGATTCATTGTTTTTAATTAGACTAAATCTAAATAACAAGACAAATATACACTTGATTATCCAAATTTTCAAATTTAAACCACATTATTATTCATCTTTCTTATAAAAAATATTGTAGCTCAATTCAGAATGAAAAGAGTTACCTTTCTTAACCATTTGAAAGTTTAATAATTCGCTTTGAAATGCTTTGTAATCTATCTAATTCAGTACTGAGTGCAGATTTTTTTTGATTTTCAAATAAATCGCCAATCGAACAATGTTCCAATAATTGCCCATCTTTCAAAAAAATCAATTCATCCGCAATATCAATCGCATCATAAATATCGTGTGTTATAAAAATCATCGTTAAGTTCAAGGACTTTACAATTTGTCGGATAGTTTGGCGAAGTTCGGCTTTGAGGTGAGCGTCAAGATTGCTGAAAGGTTCGTCTAATAATAGTAATTCTGGGCTTCTGGCAAGCGTTCTAGCCAGTGCTACTCGCTGTTGTTGTCCGCCGCTGAGTTCGCTTGGATAGCGTCTTTCATAGCCGCTGAGTTGTACGGTTTTAAGTAATTCCGTTACTCGTTCTTTTTTATTTTTTGAAATGCCGTAAGCGATATTTTGCTCGACAGTCAAATGAGGAAAGAGCGCAAAGTCTTGAAAAACCATTCCTACAGGGCGTTCTTGAGGTATAACGTGTAAACGATTGCTGTTAACTACTTCATTTTTTATAAAAATAGAACCGTCAGAACTTCGCTCTAAACCTGCTATTAAGCGCAGCAACGTTGATTTTCCGCTGCCACTTTCGCCAACTATGGCGCAAATCGTATTGGGTTTTAAAGAAAAACTAACATCCGATAAAGCGTAATATTTTCCGTCATAGGTTTTTGAAAGGTGTTCTGTTTTTAAAATATCCATAGTTTTCTCTTAGTTAGTTTTAATTTGTTTTTTGGATAAAAAATTAACGAGCCACATAACGATTGAAACTATTATTACCAAAACTAAAGCAGGCAATGCAGCCATCGCAACTTGCTCATCATCAGCGTAATTATACGCTTCAATAGCTAAAGTCTGAATGTCGTATGGTTTTAAAATCAAAGTCAAAGGTAGTTCTTTAAGCGTGTCAATGAAGACCAAAAGCAATGCGCTGATTAGCGTAGTTTTCAAAAGTGGCAATTCAATATGAAAGAGTGTTCGCAGTCGTTTTTCACCAAGCAAATAAGAACTTTCGGATAGGTTTTTTCCAATTTTGAGTGAATTCGCTTCTATCGGATTATAAGCAACTGCCAGAAATCTGAAAATATAAGCATAAATCAAAATCAGTATGCTTCCATAAATCAGAAAACCAATTTTTAAATCCAACGAATTATAAAAAAAATCAACGATTACTTGTCGGCTACTAATGATGCCAATTCCGATAATTGCGCCAGGAATGACGTAGCCAATCGTAGCGATTTTCGGAAAAAATGAAAACCCTTTCAAATTATTCCAACGATTAAAATAAACCAACATCAGCGCAAACACAACCACCAAAATGGCTGCCAGAGCTGAAATACCGAAACTTTGAGCCGCAATCCAAAATAATTCTATATTCAACATTTTATCAAAAGTCAAAACTGACCAGTATAGTAGTTGAAAAATAGGCAACACAAAACCAAACAACACAGGAAATCCAACAATCGAAAAAGCCGCTAAACGCTTCCAGCCTTTGAGCGAAATACGTTGATGATTAGCCTTGCTACTAGTCGGTAAAACATAAGAACGACGACCTCGAAGCCATTTGACAAACGCCGTTATTCCAAAAACGATGACGACTAAAATAGCCGCTAAATAGATGGCAGATTTCAAATCCTCGAGTTCCGTCCACGTTTTAAAAATACCTGTCGTGAACGTTTTGACATTATAATACTTTGCTGCGCCATAGTCATTTAGCACTTCCATGAACACCAAAAACAAACCGCCAATAATGGCAGGAGTTGCCAAAGGCAGCGCAATGGTGAAGAAATAACGCCTTTGTGAAGCACCTAAAATAAAGGCTGCATCTCTAATATTTCGAGATTGATAAGTAAAAATTGCCCTTGCGCTCGCATAAACGTAAGGAAATAGGGACAAACTCAATATCCAAATCAGCCCGTAGATGTTCATGAAGTTAATCTGAGAAATATCTAAACCGACCAATTCGCCCAATCGGATAAGCGTTCCACCATTTCCAAAAATACCGACATAGGCGTAAGCAGTGATGTAAGATGGAATTGCCAATGGCAAGAAACAAAGCCATTCTAGTTTTTTACGAAAAGGAAAATCGTATTGCGTAACGAGCCATGCGGCAGCCGTTCCAAAGGAAAAACATAAAATCCCTGTACCAAAAATCAGATAAATAGAATGACGGATATATTCGGGCAGGTAATAAGTGCGAACGTGTTCCCATTCTTCGCCGTAGCCACCGCCCAAATTGAGGACAATTGCCAATAATGGGATAGCTACAAAAATACCAATGGTCGCTGTAAGCAGCGACCATTGACCAAAATCTCGTTGTATATGTTGTAATTTCTTTTTCAAAAATATACTTATTTATATTTTATTTCCAACTTGCTGCATCAAAAGTTTTGACCGCATCCTTGTTCAATTCTCCTAATTTCGACAAAGGTAATTTATCTTCTTTAAATTCGCCCCAAGATTGCAATAATTCAGAAATACTTGCCGCTGCATTGACAGGATATTCATAATTAGCACTGGAAAACTTCCCTTGAACATCTTTGCTCACCAAATACTCTAAGAATTTGATAGCATTTTCTTTATTTGGTGCGTACTTCGCAACACCTGCGCCGCTGACATTGATGTGTGTTCCTCGGTTTTCTTGATTCGGAAAAAACACCTTTACCGCATTACCTGCTTTGACTTCGGCTGCATCCTCCGAATTCAATAATTTTCCTAAATAATAAGTATTCACCACCGCAATTTGTCCGTCGCCTGCAACGATTCCTTTCACTTGATCACGGTCATTACCTTGTGGGTCACGACCCAAATTAGCAACAATTCCTTCTGCCCATTTTTTAGCTGCTTCTTCGCCATTATTAGCAATGATAGAAGCCATCAAAGATTGATTATAAATGTTGCTAGAAGAACGAATTAAAAGTTTTCCATTCCATTTTTTATCGGTCAATGCCTCGTAAGTCGATAAATCCGCTGGTTTTACTTTGTCCTTGTCATAGACGATAACTCTTGCTCTTTTAGTCAATGCAAACCAAGTATTATCTTCTGCTCTTAAATTAGCAGGAACGGTATTTTCCAGTATTTGCGACTCTACGGGTTGCAATAATCCTTTTTGGTTGGCACGAACCAAACGTCCTGCATCAACAGTAATCAATACATCTGCTGGCGATTGATTGCCTTCTTCTTCCATCTTTTGAATCAACTCATCCGCACTTGCTTTGATAACGTTTACGGTGATTCCTGTTTTCTCTTCAAAGGCTTTGAAAATCTCCTTATCTGTATCGTAATGACGATGTGTGTACAAGTTCAGTTCGCTGGTTTCGTTAGTCTCGCTAGTTTTTTGTTCACCACAAGAAGCCATTATCAAAACAACTAATCCTAATATGAATAACCTATTCATCTAATTTTTTTTATGAAAATGTTAATAAAATTCTATTTTTCAAATAAGTCTTACTGCTACTTCACCCAAAGTTCTACATTCAAACGCACAAAGTACGTTCTGCCCCAATTTAATAACCGATTACTGCCAACCGAGCCATGCGCCGAGTCGTTTCCACCAGAAAAAGGAACAGTTTGAATATCCAACAAGTTCTTAGAACCAACAGATAAAAAGATACGATTGTTCCAAAAAGGACGGCTCAAAGTCGCATTCATAAAGTTATAATCGCCAATGAAACCTTGCTCCAATTCACCCTCACTATTTTCATAAAAACGAATTTGACGACCAATATAACGATGTGTGACCGCTAAATTAGTTTCAATAAATGGAATTAAGTAATTCAGCTCATTTTGCCATTCAGAGAGGTTTGTAAATCGGTCTGTTTCAAAATCTTCTGACCAATCATTATATAATCTAGTGAATGCAAAACCCGATTTTAAGCGCAAACCTTTCCATTCATAATTGAATTGAGTATTCAAGCCGTGCGTTTCAAATTGTTCTAAATTTTGATAATTAAAGCGCAAAGATTCAAATTCTGCTAAGACAATTCTGTTCCTTATTTTATTGTAAAATACTTTTCCAGTAAGCTGAAAGTGATGCGTTTTTATTTTTTTCTTAAGATTAATATTCAATGCCGCATTCTGTGAATATTCTGCTTTCAAATCTGGATTACCAATGATAAAATGATTGACATCCACGAAGTTAAAATGCAGTTCTTTCAACGAAGGCGCACGAAAACCATTGGCATAACTCAACTTAAAATTCAAATCTTTTCGTGGTTTCCAACTCACATTCACCGACGGAATAAGCGGATGATTGTATTTTGTATTAAATCCATATCGTAAGTTAGCTTGAATAGCGAGTTGTTTGGTCGGTTCGTATTTCGTACTAATCCAAGCCGCATAATTACTCAAAGTTGCGATATTCGGATTGGTCGAAGCGGTATCCAAAATGCGTTGACCAGTACCTGTTTCATGCAAAATTTCGATTCCAATTTGACCATTCCATTTACCTCTCGAAACAGTACTCAAAATACTTCGATGTAAAAATGCGGTGAAAGTCGTGGTATCTTGTCCGCCAACGACTAAGCTTATCGTATCTGGTTCGAAGTCCAATCGTTCGGTTTTTTTCGATCGATCATAAACGTTGTAAGCGGTTGTAGAATTGAGGTAAAATTGAGAACCAATGTAAGTTTCTAAATTCAAACTATGGTCAATTCGCTCAGTTGTAAAATACTCATCGAAAGAATAAGGCTGAAACTGCGGACGACGTTGTACACCCAAAATACTCAACATTTCATCAAAATAACGATATTGGTAAGTCAGTTTTGTGCTGTCCGAAAATCGGTAACGAACCGTTCCGTTTAGTCCATTTTGAATTTTGGGATTCCATGGATATTTCCTTGATGTGTACGTTGTGCCGTCGTTGAGTTCAATCGTTTCTAAAACTCGCAAACTGTCATTTGGCACAAATTGACTGGTAAAACGAGTAGCATCTAACGAAATAAATAGTTTTTTTTGTTGAAAACCTAAACCTAACGAATGGTTTCGGATACCAATATTTTCAACTTGATTGAGGCTACGAATTTGAAAACGGTGGAGTTGCGATTTTTTCATAATAATATTAATCACACCGCCCGAAGCATTGCTACCATATTGTGCTGACATTGCGCCTTCGATGATTTCGATGCGTTCGACGTTATTCATATTGATCTGAGAAAGGTCAATATTTCCGTTCGTTCGCCCGATTACAGGCACACCATCCACCATAATCAGCACGTTTTCGCCACCAATTCCTTGTATTTTCAACCCATTTCCCAAAATCGGGTCAACGCTGATATTCAAATTCAATTGATTCGCCAAAACTTCTGCTAAGTTATTCAAACCTTGTCGCTGAATGTCTTTTCCTTTGATGACCTTGACTTGATGCACCGCATTTGCGGAATGTGTCGGTGCGTATTGAGCCGTGATAATGAGGTCTTCTTCAATATCTATTTCTTTCCAAATCGTGTCAGTATCGTTTGTTTGTGCCATACAAAAAAGCGGAAAGCAAAAACCAACAATTAATCCGAAGTATTTCATAGTATTATTTTTTTAATAAAAAAGTTGAAAATGTTCTTTCTACAAAATCACCCGTTTTACTCTCTACATATTCTTTGAATCTCTGATGTTGCATTATTTGAAATGGCGTTTCAGCAACCAACTTTTTAAAATTATTTTCATCATACAATTGAAAACCGTATGCTACAAAAGGCAGGCTTTCCATAAATTTTTCATCTGCAAAACAAACGGCCAAAACACCATCTTTCTTAAGTACTCGATACATTTCTAGTAACAACCCGATTGGCTTTTCCCAAAAATAAATCGTATTTATCGTCATTATTTTATCAAAAGAATTATCCGCAAAAGGAATAGACGAACCATCGTAATGTTTGAATTGAACATCAAAATTATTTATCAAAATCTGGTTAATCTTAGATGCTTCCTCTTGCATCGTTTCGCTTATTTCAAGCCCTGTATAGCTGATTGTTGCTTTTTCAAAAAAATGTTTTAAATGCCTAGCATTACCATGGCCAAGCTCTAAAAGATGATCATTTTTTTGAAGTAAAAGCAACTCAAAAGTCCGAGCGGTCATATTGAAGTTACTGCGATACATTTTTTCACTCAGTTCAACTCCTGCATCTCCATTAGGTTCACGAAGCTGCTTAGCTAATTTTTTTAATTCGACTATATTTATTTTTTTCATCTTAGAATAATGTTTTTAGCCAACCGCCTAACCCAAAAAATATAGCTAACCAAATCAACCCTTTTATAAAAAAAAAGAGAAAACCAGCCACACCAAATTTTTTCAAATACAATCTATACGTTTGTTTCATAATTATTTTTCTTCTAATACCATCAGGCTCAATTCTGCTTCTTGCATCAACGATAAAAAGCTACCAACTTCATTGGTTGAAAACAATAATTGCATACCGTCGACACGAGTATTGAATAAAACCTGTCGTTCATCTCTACAACAACCTTTATTTACATTTTCTTCATAACAAGCAAGCATGTTGTTTTTGAAAGAATCGAAAGACTTGATAGAGAAACTCATTACAAGATTGTTGAAGTTGACATGGTACGTTTTGCAGTCCTGACACCATTGCACTCGACCATCAGTATTATTACTTAAAGCTGTATATTTACACATGATTTTTCAAATTATAAAAGACTGCCGACCTATCGTCAGCAGTCGCATTTAACCACAATAAATCTAATTTCACACTAATTTTTCTACCTCTTGAATACTTTCAATCACTTTTCTCCAACTTTTCAATTCTGGTACGCCGGGTTTTCTTGCTCCAAAGAAATAAGTGATTAATTCACCATTTTCGTCAAATAATTCAAGGCTTGTCACAATGCCGTCGTCGGTTGGCTTTTTGACAATCCACGCGTCTTTGACGCTATTCATATTCAAATGCAAGTTAAATTTTGGGTCCATCACGTTATACCAATCACCATGAAACATCAAGTTTTTGACCTCACCTGTGTGTATTTGAACCGTTCCTTTACTATGCAAAAAACACATAATTGACACCTTTTCGGCTGCTGCTGTTTGCAAAGTTCTGATGACCGCTTCTTTGTCGATTTGCTTTGTGAAGCCTTCGGGAGCTAATCGAAATCCTTGTGTTCGAGCAACTTTGTACTTTCTCAACATTCCAAAAAAGTTGTGCGTATCTTTCAAATTACGCCAAGTTTCTTGAAAACCTGCTACGTCAACTTCTTCGTCTGGCGTGATTTCTTTTGTTGGATAAGGCGAATGGTCAGCGTCAGAAATCGGCGTTTGCTCCTCCGCTTTGAACTGCTCGACCAATTCTTTATAAGCTTCAATATTCGATTTTGGAGTAGAAAAAATCTTATGGACAGCTTCTCCTTTTTTATTAAAAAACTGAAAAGAATACATCGTCGTATTACCTCGTGGCATTTCAACCGCTAATCCGTAATGCCATTCATTCATAAAAAAGCGCAAGTCAATATCAGGATTAACGGCTACACCCATATTGTGTGCGCCTTTATAAAAAGTGATATTGTCATAAACTCCTTTACGTTCATGCACGCAGCTTTCGTTGCGAGTCAATGCCATCACGTAACCCATCTTGTGAACGAGTTTCAATAATTCCTTCCAATCGCCTTCGAGCAAAGTCACCGTTTCGCCTAATGATAAAGTCAATAATTCGGCTTCGCTAATGCCCATTTTTTGCGCTAAATTTCTATTTCTAATCTTGGGTTCAGCAGCTTTTATTTCTGCTACTTCCTTTTTTAAATTTGTTACATTCATGATATTATTATTTATTGTGATATTTTTTTTAGATGAACCGCATAAGGCACATAAATTTTGCTTTTTTAATGTGAATTTATATGGTTTGTATCGTTCGAGTTTTTTTTCCACATAAGAGAACATAAGTTTTGCTTTTCTAATGTGTCCTTATGTGGTAAAAATTTTCCGCCACCACATAAGTTTTGCTTTTCTAATGTGAACTTATGTGCCTTAAATTCTCCTCAACGATTTTAATTTCACTCGGCAAGGTCAAAATATACGGACAATCATAAACGGGATGTCTTTGAACGATGGACTGAATGCCTAGTGTTTCTTTTAGTCTTTCGGTAGTTAGTACCTCTTTGGGTGAACCTTTATAAATGATTTTCCCGTCTTTCATCAATAGAATTTGGTCAGCAAACTGAGCCGCAAGATTGATGTCATGCAAAACCGCAAACACACCAATATTTCTACGTCGAACGATTTTTTTGACTAATTCTAGTAGATTATATTGTTGTTGAATATCTAAACTTGCCGTTGGCTCATCTAAAAACAAGTATTTATTGACATTTGACCAATTCGAGCAGTTAAGTTGAACAATGGCCTTTGCTAATAAAATTCTCTTTTGTTCGCCGCCAGAAAGTGTGTTGAAATCTCTATTTTGAAAATCCAACATATCCACTTCTTTCAAAGCGTGCTGAACGAGTGTATTGATTTTTTCTTGTAATAATGGCTCATTCGAAGCGTAACAACCCATTTCTACCAATTCAAAAACGCTAATAGAAAACGTCACATCAACTTTTTGCGAAAGTACTGCCCGACGAATCGCCAACTTTTTGAGATTGAAATCTTCCAAATTGTTTCCATCCCAAGTGACTTGACCAACCTGAAATGGGTTATTACCCGTCAATGCTTCCAACAACGTAGATTTTCCTGCACCATTTCTGCCAATCGCTACTGTTATTTGACCTTTCTTAATGAAAAAAGAAGCCGCTTGAACGATAGTTTTTTTGCCTTTTTTTATACTTATATTATTGACTTCTATCATGGTTTTATTATATTTTTTTACCACATAGGGAACATAAGAGAACATAAGTTTCTCTTTGTCTTATGTGTTCTTATGTTCCTTATGTGGTTTCAAAATTTTCATATTGCAAATGTCTTCCGTTGCGCTCGCAGCAATAACCACAAGAAAAACGGCGCACCAATCAAAGCAGTTAAAATACCGATAGGCAGTTCCGCAGGTGCAACAATTGTTCGTGCTAAAGTATCGGTTAGGATTAAAAAAATAGCTCCAAGCAATGCGGAGCCTTTCAACAGAAAACGGTAATCTGTTCCGAAAATCAAGCGCAAAAAGTGTGGAATAATCAAACCAACAAATCCAATAATTCCTGTCATCGCAATACTGACACCAACAATCAATGCGGTAATAAAGATGATTCTTGACTTGACTTGTTCGACGGCTATTCCGATGTAAATCGCTTCTTTTTCACCAAGTAATATAGCGTTGAGTGCTTTGGCGTAGCTACTGAGTATAAATGTGCCGATGATAACGATGGGCGCAGTGATAGCGAGTTGTATCCAAGTTGCACCGCTGACGCTGCCTAATGTCCAAAAAGTGATACTGCGTAATTGTTGGTCATCGGAAATAGTAATAAAAAAACCGACAATTGCCGCAGCTAATGCAGAAATAGCAATGCCTGCCAAAAGCATTGTCAAAACGTTAGTTCGACCTTGTTTACTGGATAAAAAATAGACTAAATAAGTTGTCAATAATCCGCCAACAAATGCAAAAATGGAAATAGTCGCTTGTAAAAAAAGAGCGGTAAAACTAGCTAAAACGCTTCCCATTAGCATAATTGCCATAACCGCAAAAAGCATTGCACCGCTTGTAATTCCAATTAAAGACGGTTCTGCCAACGGATTACGGAATAGTCCTTGAATGGCTGCGCCTGCAATTGCGAGGCCACCTCCAACTACTCCTGCTAATAAAATCCGTGGCAACCGTATATGGAAAATTAGATAAGTTATTGTGTTATTTTTACCATTCAAAAAATTCACCATTGCCTGAACCACTTCCGAAAAAGAGATTTGGTAAGCTCCTAAAAAAATTGCTCCTATGATGCTACAAATTAATAATCCTAGCAAAACAGGCAATGATAAAATGGATTTGATTGACATAATTTCTTTAATTTTTTTACCATATAAGGAACATAGGAGAACATAAGTTTTTCTTTTCTAACAGTGCAATATGATTTAATTAAATACACCTTATGTTCTCTTATGTGCCTTATGTGGTTCAATTAAATACACCTTATGTGTTCTTATGTGCCTAAAACCAAAAAGAACTAAGCAGGCAAATTCCTATACCACTCATTGACATAAGTTTTTTGCCCTTCACTATACAGATGCTTGACATTAAAATTAATCATCAGCCCTTTTGGCGATTTCAGTAACTTCATGTAAGTCATAATTTGAGCTTCATAAATAGGGTGCATTCTATCAACCGCTTTAAGTTCGACGACCAAGATGTTTTCTATGAATAGATCACACCTCAAATTGGCTTCAATATTTACACCTTTGTATTGAACAGGAACGATCAACTCTGACTGAAACTTGATATTCCTTTCTTTAAGTTCGTATTTCAGACACTGATGATAAACACTTTCTAGCAACCCAGGCCCTAATGCTTTATGGACTTCAATTGCTGCTCCGTTCACTTTGTATACGAGGTCATTAATGTAAGATTTTGTTATTATCTGCATGTTGTTATTTTTTGATTAATTATTTTAACAAAATACAACAATATCTTACTTATACTCTAGCTTCCCTTTTTTTACCTTAATTTCTCTGCTAACTGAATAGCTGTTTCGCCAACTCTTGGTCCAAATGAAGTCAACTCGTGACCATCCATTGCAATGATTTTATTGTTCTTGTAAGCTGGAGTTTGAGCAATTCCTTTGATTTGTGCCAAACCTTCTTTTCCATCCAAACTTGCTAAACCGCTTGAAAACATCAAAATCACATCTGGCGCAGCTTCAATCAAGGATTCCGGTGTCAAAGGCTGAAAATTTTCAAAAGAAGTAATGGCATTTTGTCCACCTGCTTTGGTGATAATGGCTTCAGAGGATGTGCCCGTTCCGCCAACCATGAGTTGCCCTGCACCTCTAGCGTAGATGAACAGCACTTTTGATTTTTGGGTATTGTTGGCTAATATTTCCACCAACTTTAAACTGTCCGTTTCTATTTTTTTAGCTATTTTCTGAATAGTTTCGTCTTGTATTTCGAGATGGTTTTTAAGTTGGTTAGTGGCATTTACAGCGTTATTGAAGTGCTGTGAGGTCGCAATAGAAATGATTTTGATTCCTGCGTTTTCTAATTGTGACAATACCTCTGTTTTATTCATTTGTGCTTTTTCTACAAAAATGAAATCTGGTTTTAATGCTAAAATAGCTTCTGCATTAAGTTGGCTAATGTGTCCGAGTTTTGGGATACTATCGGTTTCCGTTGGATAAACACTTGTAATATCAGCGCCAACGATTTGGTCACCGTAACCTAAATCAAATAACACTTCAGTTAGAAATCCGCTGAGTGAAATAATTCTTTTGCTTTCTTTCGTATCATTACTATCAGCCGTTTCGGTTTGGCAAGCCGTAAAGGCGATAGCTATTAAAAGTAGTAGAATGTTTATTTTTTTCATGTCAATCTTATTTTTTTGATTTTTTTGATTTTTTGAACCACATAAGGCGCATAAGAACACATAAGTTATTGGCTTTTCTTATGTGAACTTATGTACCTTATGTGGTTTAAAAAATAGCTACTTCACAAAAATTGGCTGCGTAATCACCTCATTATCAACTCTCAATGTCAAATAATAAGTACCACTTGCTAAATCAATAGGTAAACGTTTTAAATTGAAACCATTATCAACAGCGATATTTTGAGAAAAGATATTTTGACCGATTGTATTGTAAATCTCTAAAGATGCTTCACGATTATCTGTGTCCAATTCAAAAGCAATATTGACATAATCAACTACAGGATTTGGGTAAACATTGAAACTTTCGACCGATTGATAGACATTATTAGTAGAAACTAAAACCGTTTCAAAAGTCTTTTCTAGAGTTGATTTTCCAGTTGATGAACCTTCAAAATCATAAAATTGAACTTTCCAAATGCTATCACTAGCCGTTTTTACAAAAAATACTTGATTAGCTGTAATCACCCAACCTGATTGAAAATCATAACCTTTCCAGTCAGAACCAATAATAGTTAAGGTGTCTTGATAAGCATTTGAATAGTCCGTGTGATTAACTGTTGTCAAGTCAATATTATCCGCTTGTGCGACTTGAACACCATTATTTTGTAAAAATCCTACTACCGTATAATCAATTATTCCACCTGCACCATCAGCCAAAGGAGTAGAGTAACGAGTGAATAATAAATCCCAATTCGATGGCTCTAAATCCAACGACGCACCATTTTCAATAGAAAAATAAGCCAATGTCTTATTAGAATAGTTTGCCTTATCAATAGTTTGTGTTATTTCATTTGAACCGTCCAAATCGGCATAACGAAAAGTATAAACACCAGAAATAAGTGACTGAACTTCTAATTTCTTGTAAGTGGCATTTCTTAATTTGACAAAGAATACACGGCTTCCGTCAACGGTGGAACTTGTTGTATTATAGTCGCCCCAACCCAAATCCAACGGACTTCCAGTAGAAACGCTATTGAACGCACCTGTTGACCATTCTACTTCCGCATTTAAAATCCTGTATATTCCAGCAGTGTCAGCAGTTGCGAAGTCGGTCGCATTATTAAAATATAATTCCACTTCCGATAAAGGCGCAGTAAACGATAATCCAACTCCTTCATTTATAAAAATACCTGCACTTCCAGTTGTTACATTAAAAGCAATATCCCAGTCTGTGTGCGGATTTGATTTTTCAGAACCGTCATCTAGGGTATAGTAATTTTGATTCATGTAACCAGCGCCAAGTGACGGTGTGTTAACTTGTGCAAAAGCGTTTACACTGAAAATAATAAGAGCAATAAGTAATAAGTTTTTCATAGTATTTAATATTAAAAAATAAATATTTGTTTAATTTATTTAGACTTAGTCTAAGTAAGAATAGCACAAATCTAATATAGGTTTTTCAGTTTTCCAATTTTTATTTAGACTATTTAAAAATAAGAATTTTATTACAGATATAAAATTAGGTGGAAGGCAAAAAACTAGGTAAGTTATATTCTGATTATCAGCTATTTATACAATTAGGTAATAGGTAAAAAAAATTGTCTAAGACATTACCAATTATCTTTAGTTTTCAAATAGGTAAACCGCCTAAGCCGTCTTATTAGATAAGATTTATAGAGAACTTGTTTAAAATTTACATTAGGAACGGAAACAGAATAGATGTTGTTTTTTTAGTCGACAATCTAAATTTCGTCAAGAATCCTTAGGGACGGATCGTTAAGATTAGATGATATAGAAAACGTACAGTGCGACCCAAAAGGTTGGCACTGTACGTTTTTTTAGAGATCCTTGTATTTCTAATAAAACACAGGTATTTGATATAAATAATCAAATAATTTAAAATAATCTAACTATAAAATAAATGTAGAATAACAATAGCATTAGACCCTCCCAACGAGAAACCGTTTTGGAAATCATTATGAAGAAGAACAATAATGTCAATGCAATCATCATTGGCAAACTAAAATCAGTGATGATAGCGGGAATTTTTAATTCTCCTATTAATGCAGGAATACCAACTACAGCAAATGTATTGAAGATATTTGAACCTAAAATATTACCAATAGCAATTTCTGGTTTGCCTCTTCTTGTAGCTGATATGCTGACTACAATTTCTGGAAGCGACGTTCCAACAGCCACCGCACTCAATGCAATTGCACCAGAAGAAATACCAAAAAATCCGGAAATTTCGATGATTGCTTTAACGGTATAAGTTGCACCGAGAAAAACAGCAATACCGCCTATTAGTAACAAACCGTAAGTTCTTGCACTAATTTTAGTACGTGCTGGTTTTTCTTCATCTCCATTGGAGGAGAATGAATAAGCTAAGAAAATAACTAAACCTATTAATAATAATATAGCTTCAAATGTATCAATTCTTGCAATTCCATCAGCATCAGGCAATAAAAAGAACCAAAGTAAGAAAGCCGAACAGACCAATAAAGGAATGTCTGTTACCATTAAATCGACTTTAAAAGCCATTTTTTTACCAACTAGCGCTGTAATACCTAGTACTAAAGCAATATTGGCAATATTAGAACCGACTGCATTACCAATCACAATTTCTGACTCACCCGAAAGCACACCAGCAATTGATGCAGCTAACTCAGGTAACGATGTTCCCATCGCAACGATAGTTACACCAATAATAAAAGATGGAATTCCAAGTGCGAGACCAATGTCCTCTGCCGCTTCAATAAACCAATCTGACCCTTTGACTAAAATAGCCAAACTTAATACGAAGAGACCAACCCATAAAAGTATATCCATAATTGTGTAATAGTTAAGACTTTCTGATTCTAATTAACAAATTCTTTGAAAATATATCCAAAGTTATTTTAAGATGCTGAATAGCTACAAAAGTAACTTATTTTAGCTTTAATATATAGTATAAATCCTAATTAGAAACCTTAGCTTTTTACTAAAATAGTTGTTTCTTGTTAATTCAAAGTGAGGTCATTTTATTTATTTCGATAAAAATCATCTCTTTGTCGAATTTTTATATCGTTTCCTAGAAAAACATACTTACTTAGCTTAATTTTTAAACTAAGTACCTTTACCTTTGTTTTATCAGAACTTATTCAAATTAAAAAAGGCACTTTAAATATTTCTAAAGCGTCTAAAACAATACATATGAAAATTGCAATTGCACAGCTCAACTATCATATCGGCAATTTTGAAGGCAACTGCGCTAAAATGCTACATGCTATTGAAACAGCGAAATCTCAAAAAGCTGACATTGTAGTATTTAGTGAATTGAGTGTTTGTGGTTATCCGCCGAGAGATTTTTTAGAGTTTGACGATTTTATCAAACAATCAGAGGAAACCGTTGAAAAACTAGCTAAAGCAGCGCATGGAATTGCAGTTGTCGTCGGTGCGCCTAGCCGTAACCCTGTGATTGAAGGCAAAGACTTATTCAACTCGGCATTCTTTCTCGCTGATGGAAAAATTCTACATAGGGCTGACAAGGCACTTTTGCCGACTTATGATATTTTTGATGAATACCGCTATTTTGAACCTGCTAAAGAATTCAAAATAGTTGAGTATAAAGGTAGACGAATTGCTTTGACCGTTTGCGAAGATATTTGGAATATTGGCAATAAAAATCCATTGTACACTATTTGTCCAATGGACGAAATGATGCCTCAGCAGCCAGAATTCATCTTAAATCTTTCGGCTTCTCCATTCAATTACAATCAAGCAAATACTAGAATTCATATTATCAAGGAAAATGTAAAACGCTACGGCATTCCGATGTTTTACGTTAATCATTGCGGTTCACAGACGGAATTGATATTCGATGGCGGTTCGTTAGTCGTTTCTCCTGATGCAGAGGTTTACGAAGAATTGCCCTACTTTGAAGAAGCTATCCGTGTTTATGATTTGGATGACGTCATGACAGGCAAAGGCAAAAAAGGTAGTCAAACCAAAGATAAAATGACTTTAATACACGATGCGCTTGTACTTGGTATTAAGGATTATTTTGGAAAATTGGGTTTCAAAAGTGCTATTCTTGGACTTTCTGGCGGAATTGACTCGGCGGTTACATTTGCTTTAGCAGTACGAGCGTTGGGCGCAGAAAACGTGCGAGCAGTCTTGATGCCTTCGAAATATTCGTCTGACCATTCTGTCAACGATGCCAAACAATTAGCCGAAAAAGTGGGTTCGCCTTATGATATTATAGCGATCGAAAATGTTTATAATGCTTATGTAGAAACGCTTGCGCCACAATTTAAAGGTTTACCGTTTAGTATTGCAGAAGAAAACCTACAAGCTCGTTCTCGTGGAATGATTTTGATGGCAATGTCTAATAAGTTTGGAAATATCTTATTGAACACATCTAATAAAAGTGAAGCTGCGGTTGGTTACGGAACGCTTTATGGTGATATGTGCGGCGGTTTGTCGGTTATTGGTGATTTGTACAAGATGGAAGTTTTCGCTTTAGCGGAATATATTAATAAGAACGAAGAGATCATTCCTATTAATACCATTACTAAACCGCCATCAGCAGAACTTCGACCTAATCAAAAAGATTCTGATAGTTTGCCTGATTATGAAATCTTAGATGAAATTCTATTTCAATACATCGAAAAACGTCAAGGGCCAAAAGAAATCATTGCAATGGATTATGATGAAAAACTAGTCAAACGAATACTTCGACTAGTGAACATTAACGAGTTTAAAAGGTTTCAGACTTCACCGACTCTGCGAATTTCTCAAAAATCATTTGGAATGGGAAGGAGAATGCCGATTGTAGGAAAATATTTAAGTTAAGACTTTGGGTTCTTTGAAAACTATTCCAATATGATTAATCATTAGTTAACTCGTTGATGATCAGAATTAGTTATCAATTAATAGCTGAAAGGTTTTCATTTTTTGTAATTGTTACCGAAAACCACGAAATATTCAGAGAATTAAGCTTTATAATTAAAAAAAAAGTTAAAAGTTGGTTTTCACTTGTGAAGACTAACTTTTTTTTATAGTTTATATATTGATTATTCTCTTAAATGTAGCAATCATTGTTTCACTATTTTATTTTTGTGACATTG
>CAZMEH010000982.1:0-2980 GCA_964564885.1 uncultured Saprospiraceae bacterium
CGTAGGAGGTAATTGTATTGGCTGATAAAGTTCCGCTTTATTAAAGGTAGTGGAATTAACCTTTTGTGAGACAGGAAAAACATCGAGTTGTCCTTCTCCTAACGTTTGTAACATATCTAGTGTCTCGCCAAGCTTTAAGTCGGTCAGCCAATGCTGCTGTGCTTCTTCTGTTGATAAAATAACAGGCATACGATCGTGAACCATTTTCATTTCCGCATTAGGCTTCGTTGTGAGAATGGCAAACGTCGTTAAATCAATTCCTTCTGGTGTCTGCCAAACATCCCAAATCCCTGCCATTGCCATTATCTTATTGCTGTTATGTACTATTCTATAAGGTATTCTATTTCGACCTTCTTTTCGCCATTCGTAAAATCCATCCGCCAAAATCAAACATCTACGCTTACGAATAGGTATACGAAATGATGGGCGACTTGCAATCCCTTCGCTCCTAGCATTAATTAAATTACTATTTAGGTTAGAATCTTTTGACCAATATGGAACTAAGCCCCAAGTCATTTTCTGTAAAAGCTTTGGTTCATTGTTAGAAATAACGTAAGCTGTTTGAGTTGGCGCTATATTATAGCTTTGCTCTAAATCTTCTTTTATAGATAGGTTAAACTGTTTATTGATTCTTTCTTTTGAAACTGCTAATGAAAATCTTCCACACATTATATATATATTATGAATTATAGGATAAGTTTAGTTCAAGATTGGAACACGTTTATTTAACTAAACTTTTCTATAAATATTCTCTTAATTGATAATAAGATAATTACCTCAAGTTTTCCACAAAAATAACCATATTATTAGTAAAGAAACAGGTAAATACGAATAAGATTGTTAATAAGATTATGGAAAACCTTAATTGTTTCGCTTTATCAAAAAACAATTAAAGTTTTCCACAATATATACTTCGATAAGTCTTTTATTTTTTTCTTTAAGAAAATCACTGTTGATAACAAAAAATGAACAATTTTGAATTTTCTCACCTTAAAAGCCTGATTCTATCAAATTGTTGAAAAGTATGACCGATTCTATCAAACAAATAAATTTGATTCTATCAAACAAATAGTTATTCACATTCAGAATCAGATATTTTTATAAAAAACTAAAAATCAGTCTGTTAGCTAAACACTAGACTAACATTTATTGTTGGGTATTTTGTATATAACTCGACTCTTATCCACACTTACTAACATTTTCAAGCAAGGAAACAAGATTCGTGATTCTGGAATCAAAAATTATGTGGAGTTCGTGTGAGTTATTCACATAGATTCAATAGTTATTAGTTCTCAACTCCAAAAAAGTTATTCCGTTAGTTAGATTCACACAAGTTGTTAACAAATACCATAAATTGTAGAGTCTCAGGGATCTAAGCTGTTTACAAATTGTGAATCACTGTTGGTAACTATGTATTTATTTGATTCACAAAGATTCTCCGAAGATTCTTTCCACTTACTAACAGCACTGATGATGATGACTCTTTTTTTAAAATTTAAATTAATTATTAATAGCAGTGATAAGTTTACTTTTTTTTGAAATCTTTAAACAAAACATTTTAGTTTTCCTTTAGTACATTTAAAATGTTCAAGTTATGTCATTACAAAAAATAAGAAGTGTAGGTTACAATGTTCCGAAGCCAGTCCGAATCTGGCTAGCCATTGGCGTGTTCATGGTTTTCATGCAAGTCATCATCGGAGGTATTACTCGTTTAACGGGTTCTGGGCTTTCTATAACTAAATGGGAGATAGTCACAGGTACTTTACCGCCTCTAAACGTCGCTGAGTGGCAATTAGAGTTTGAAAAGTATCAAGGTACGCCACAATACGAGAAGATAAACCAGGGCATGTCGATGTCTGATTTCAAGTTTATCTTCTTTTGGGAGTACTTTCACAGGCTTTGGGCGAGAACAATGGGTCTTGTGTTCATTATCCCGTTTTTCATCTTTTTGAGGCGAGGATGGCTTGCAAAGCCGCTTAAACGCAAATTATCGGTAGTTGTCGTAATGGCTGCAGTCGTTGCGTCGTTTGGTTGGATAATGGTTGCTAGTGGGCTCATAGAGCGTCCTTGGGTCAATGCTTACAAGCTTACGCTTCATTTATCATTGGCTTTAGTCTTGTTCGGATATCTACTTTGGATAACTTTTGAGAGCTTTCAACCTGAAAAAACGCTTATTTCTAATACTAGGTTGAAACAATTTGCACTGGTCGTTACTGTAACAATTTGTGTTCAAATCGTGTTGGGCGGTTTGATGTCAGGAATGAAGGCGGGAATGGTCTATCCTACTTGGCCAGATATGAACGGGAAAGTGATTCCTAACGAAGTTTTCCACAGTGAAATGTGGGAGATTAAGAATTTTGTTAATTACGACAGCTCTATTTATATGCCAACTCTAGTACAGATTCTTCACAGAGGAGTGGCTTATCTCTTGACAGGGCTTATTTTGGTGTTTTTTATACGAGCACGAAAGGTTAAGCTCGAGCTATTTAAGCGTAGTACGCAATTGTTAATAACAATGCTAGGAATTCAGTTTTTGCTTGGCGTACTCACAATTATTGGTTGTAAAGGCACAATTCCTGTTAGTTTAGGAAGCCTTCATCAGGGTGGAGCAATTATTTTACTGTCAATTGCGCTGTTTATTAACTATCAATTGAGCATAAAAGAGGTGAAAATGTTGAAATAATTGAGTTATTAACATAGAATCAAAAAAGGGCATCCACAACACAAGGATGCCCTTTTTTGATTCTAATTTTAATCTTTTTTGATTCTATTAGAAGCATAATGTTTTTGATCAAAAAAGATGGTTTATTTGGTTCTTTAAAAATCACTGTGAGGCTTTGAAAATTACCGTGGAAAACGGTTAAAAATTAACATCCTTGAATATTTTCTGACGCCTCGCTCTCGCTCTTCGTACTTGACTTCTTTTGTCAATAGAATTTTATAAAAAACAATCGGTTCTCTGAAAAATACCGTGGAAGTT
>CAZMEH010000983.1:0-3852 GCA_964564885.1 uncultured Saprospiraceae bacterium
TTGAAGATTAATCATTTCGCATAAAAAAAGGCTACTTTCAATAGAAAGTAACCTCTTGGTATTATATTTTTTGTAATTATTTTACCCATAGTGATTTGGGACTGCTAGTTTTTTTCTAGTGGTTAAATAATAGGGTCTTTCAAAAACGATATTAGCATGGGTAGCAATAGATTTTAAATTGCTGCTTAAACGCTAATTTGAATGTTTTTTGATACGAAAACAACATGTAATAAGTGGAACAGTTGATTTAACGGGTGAAACTAGAACATGAATTAGGAAAGTGTGACTAATATAATATAAGAGGATTTGTATTCAGATAAATACCATTAAATATATTAGTGTGACTGATTAGTCATTATGGTAGATATAAGGCAAATAATAATAGATTTAAATTGGCATTTTGTGAAACAATTCGATTATTTATGAAATAAAACGCAATCGTTTTAAAATTATCAATTGTTTATTGGGTAAATTACATATATTTGCACCGTTTTTACTGACCTTTAAATCAGAGAATTAGGAAATAGCGAAATTAATAAATAAGTAAACACTCAGAGTTTCATTTTGTTGCTAATCGGCTGTTTCTATAGTCACAAAGAAGAAAGAAAGTAGTATGGAAGGAAAAGGTTTAATCAAGTTTTTCTTGATTGTTATGTTGATTGTTAGTGCTTATACATTTGCACTATTCATACCAACCAATCGAATTGAAAATCGAGCGCAGGACTATGCAGTAAGTCAAACTACCAATATCGCTAATGAGAATAAGCGTAAATTAGCTCAAAGAGAAGTCGTTCAAGAGTATTTGGATTCTGTTTCTAAAAAGACAGCATTAGACTTGGGCGTATTCGAATTCACGTATTTAGACTTGAAAGGTCAGCAATTGGCTCTTGGCCTGGATTTGAAAGGTGGTATGAGTGTTGTTGTTCAGGTTGACTTGAAAGACATGGTCTATCAGCTTTCTGACAAAAGTACTGATCCAAATTTTGAAAGAGCACTAGAGATGGCAACTGAAAGGCAAAATGCTACTCAGTCTGACTACATCACTTTATTTGTTGGTGCTTTTGACGAAATTGCAGCAGGTAAGAAGTTAGCTCCTATTTTTCAAACAAAATTAGGAAGTGAAATTACTTTTGATGCTACAAATAGTGAAGTACGTACTGTTCTTCGTGAAAAAGCAACAGAAACAGTTAAATTGACTTTCAATCGTTTAAAACAACGTATTGATAAGTTCGGTGTAACTCAACCTGTTGTTACATTAGACGAAGGCACTGACCGTATTATGCTTGAATTACCAGGTTTTAATAATCCAGAGCGTGCTAGATCATTGATAGTAGGTAAGGCAGAGTTGGGTTTTTATGATGTTTATTTGCCAGGTGAAGTACTTAATCGTCTTCAAAGAGCGGATAAAAAGATGAAAGACAAGCAAGATGCTAGAGATGAGCAAAGTGCTACACAAGATACAATTACGTCAGCAATTGATTCTGTTAAAATTGATTCTACTAAAATTGATCCTTTAACACCTAGTGGTTTTGGGCCAATCTTTACAAAACTTGCAGGAAATCCATTCGCTGGACAACCTCAAGCTCCTTGTTTCATTGGTTCTGCATTGAAGGATGACATGGATGCTATCAACGCTTTATTAAGAGCACCTGAGGTTAATATGCCTAAGAATTTGAAATTCGTTTGGGCAAGTAAGGTGAATAAAGATGATGACGGCGAAGAAACAGATAGAATTAACTTGTATGCTGTTAAAATGGTTAATGGTGAAGCACCATTGCAAGGAAATGTTGTTACAGATGCGAGTGCTGACTTAGATCAAGAAACAAATCAGTTTGTTGTTAATGTCAACATGGGCGGTCGTAATGAAAAAGGTGCAAGTGGCGCTCAAATTTGGGCTAGAATGACAACAGCTAATGCGCCGACAAAGCGTCAAGTTGCTATCGTTTTAGACAATGAGTTAGTTTCTGCTCCTGCTGTTCAAAGTGTCATTTCAGGTGGTCGTACCCAGATTTCTGGTGATTTCGACTCACAAGAAGCAAATGATTTAGCGAACATGCTTCAAGTAGGTAAATTACCTGCTGATATTGATATTATTGAGGAAAACATCGTTGGTCCTTCTTTAGGACAAGCTAATATTAACTCATCATTGATAGCAATTACAATTGGTTTTGTTCTTGTATTAGTATTTATGATGCTTTATTATGGTAGTGGTGGTGTCGTTTCTATTATTGCTTTATTATTGAACTTAGTATTTATATTTGGTTCATTAGCACAATTAGGAACAGTATTAACTTTACCTGGTTTTGCGGGTGTTATCCTGACCATTGGTATGGCGGTGGATGCCAACGTAATTATCTTTGAGCGTATCCGAGAGGAACTTCGAGCAGGGAAATCTATGATGATTGCGGTGAAAGATGGTTTTCAAGCCTCTTATTCTGCGATTATAGATGCCAACGTTACTACGATTCTAACAGGTATTGTATTATATAAATTCGGTTTGGGTCCAATTAAAGGTTTCGCAGCTATTTTAATTATTGGTGTAATTGCATCATTATTTACTGCGGTTTTAGTTGGTCGTTTATTGATCGAATGGTGGACACAAGACAAAGGAAGAAGCATTGCGTTTTCTACTAAGATGTCAAAATCAGCGTTTTCTAATTTGAATTATGACTTTATTAAAATGAGAAAAATCAGTTACGCTGTATCTGGTGCTATCATTTTAGTTGGTTTAATTTCATTTGCTACCGTTGGTTTCCAACAAGGTGTAGATTTCAAAGGTGGTTATTCTTATGCCATTGAATTTGAAAAAACGACTACTGCTGATGAAGTTCGTGCTGTAATGACTACTGTTTTTGGTGATGAAGAACCAACAGTTAAGTCTTTCGGAGGAAATAACACCTACGAAATTACGACGACTTATATGATTGCTAGTACTGCCGAAGATGCGGATTCATTGGTTTTAAATCAATTATTTGCAGGTGCACAAACACTTTCAGGTAATACGACAATGAGCCGAGACGATTTCGTTAGAGGAGGAGCTGCTACAAAATTGACACGTTCGATTAAAGTAGGGCCAACCATTGCGGATGACATTAAGACAAGTGCATTCTATGCAGCTATCTTTGCGTTACTATTGATATTCTTATATATCTTTATTCGTTTCCGTAAGTGGCAATATAGTCTTGGTGCGGTTGCAGCATTGTTCCATGATGTTTTAATTGTATTGAGTATTTTCTCAATTGGTTCAGTATTCTTACCGTTCTCAGTTGAAATAAATCAAGTATTCATTGGTGCAATCTTAACGGTTATTGGTTACTCTATTAATGATACAGTCGTTGTATTTGACCGTATTCGTGAGTTTATCAATGCTTACACTAAGAAAGACAAGAAAGAAGTATTTAACCTTGCGGTTAATAATACAATCAGTCGTACATTGATTACATCATTGACGACATTGTTCATGGTACTTATGTTGTTCTTGTTTGGTGGTAGTTCAATTAGAGGTTTTGCATTTGCGTTAGTGATTGGTATCATTGTAGGTACTTACTCTTCTATCTTCATTGCAACTCCAATTGTATTTGACTCAACAGGTGATATGAAGCCAAAGGAAGTTGGTAAAACAACTAAATATGGTGGTCGTGCTATCGATAGAGATGAAGCGTAGTTTTAGTAATTGACAGCGTTTTAAAAAAAGGCATTCCGATTATTCGGAATGCCTTTTTTCGTTAATGGTATCCCTTCCTGAAATAAGGTTACGTACAAAGTATAACAACAGAAAAAAAAGATGATTTGTAAACACCAAACCATTTTAAATATTTAAGTAGAATTCTATGTTTGATATATAAAAAAGAG
>CAZMEH010000984.1:0-3714 GCA_964564885.1 uncultured Saprospiraceae bacterium
GTCGTTGGAATAGCAATGATAGTTTTTGGAATAATCCTCATGATTCGTGTAATCGTAGCACCGCCGAGCTTAGGTTAATTAGGAACTCCTCTCACGAGGTTTATCTGAGTAATTACGAATGCATGGATGGGCGTTATTTTCAATACTTTGACTATTAAAATTTGATTTTCTACAAAATGTTTAATTCTTTAATATGAAAGTTAATTCTAAACCATTAACTTTGTTACTTTGGAAGTGACTTAAAATAAATCGTAATTATTTAAAACAGAAATCAGTAGAACATAACTATGAAACGAAGATGCTATCATCTCACTTCTCTGTTATCACTTCTCTGTTCTAAATTAAAATCAATCATATGAAATTTAGTGTATCCTCTGCTGATTTGTTGAAGCAACTACAAATTGTCAATGGCGCTATTGGTTCAAATCCCGTTTTGCCAATACTTGAAGATTTTTTGTTTTCTATCGAAGGCAATAAATTAACAATTGCTGCTACAGACCTAGAGACCTCTATCCGTACTGCTACGGAAGTGCAGTCTAGTGGAGATGCAAGCATTGCGATTCCAGCTAAAATCCTGATGGATACATTAAAGGCGTTGCCGCAACAGCCGATTACCTTTAGCATTAATGAAGAAACTTTTGCTATTGAAATCACTTCGGCTTACGGTCGCTATAAATTGGCTGGTGAAAACGGTGCTGATTTTCCAGTTATTCCAACTTCTGATGATGTAAGTACGATTGTTGTTCCTGCTCCTGTATTGGCGCAAGCGATTAGCAAAACCTTATTTGCAACGAGTAATGATGAATTGCGCCCTGCAATGACAGGTGTTTATTTTAAAGTTGCGGATAATACACTGACTTGTGTCGCAACTGATGCGCACAAATTAGTTCGTTTTTCTTACGATGATATTGCTGATGTAACAGAAGCTGATTTCATTGTACCAAAGAAAGCATTGAATTTATTGAAAGCTGCTTTGCCTCAAGGTGATGTAGTTAATTTATCTTTCAATCGTGCGAATGCGTTTTTCTCATTTGGTGATGTAAGCATGGTTTGCCGTTTGGTAGATGCACGTTATCCAGATTATAACGCTGTTATTCCTTCGGACAATCCAAATACGATGACGATTAATCGTGCGGATTTCCAAAGCTCTTTGAAGCGTATCGCTATCTATGCGAATAAAACAACAAATCAAGTTATTCTTAAAATAACTGAAAATAGCTTAACTGTTTCTGCGCAGGATTTAGATTTTTCTAATGAAGCAACCGAACAATTAACGTGTACTTACGAAGGTGATCCATTAACAATTGGTTTCAATGCGAAGTTTCTTGGTGAAATGCTAAACGTTTTGGAAACAGATGAAGTCAAAATGGAATTATCAACTTCTACTCGTGCAGGTATTCTTTTACCATCTGAGAACAATGAAGATGAAAAAATCTTGATGTTGGTAATGCCCGTGATGTTAAGTAATTAGTAAAATATCTTATAAGACTAAGCATCGGATGCCTTAAAGGCATCCGATGCTTTAATTAAATATTTTAACCATTCCATGAAATTCTCCATTTCCATTCTTATCAAAAAATCGCCCGCAGATGTTTTTCGCAATTTGACGAACGCCACCAAATTGCCAGAATGGACACAAGGACTTCAAACCGTCCGCTTCATCAAGGGAAGACGCAATCAAGCAGGCAGTCAATCAAAATTACAATTCAAAGACGGCAGTTCTAAATTCACGGTTGATGAAGATGTTTTGAATTATCATCGACACGATCAATTCACGGTTTATCTCAATCATACAGAAATGACAACCGTCGTTGATTATATTTTAAAAGAAGAAAACCGAGCAACGATATTGACTGCTAGTTATGAAATCAAATTCAAGAATATCATCAGTCGAATTTTTAGCATTTTCTTCAAAGCTCCCATGCGAAGTCAGCAAATCCAAGATTTAAAAAAATTAAAGCAACTTATAGAAAAATAAAAATGGTTCTTTGAAAAATTCCGTGATAAAATAATTTTTCGTAGAAAAAACGCCTTGCCGTGTGCCGTTAGCCGTGCGCCGTCAGCCGATTTTGAAACTTCCACGGGATCTTTCAAAGAACCATAAAAATTAGTGCAAGTCCCAATTTATCGTGGATTTGCGCTAATTCTAATAAAACACAGATGAACAGAGCAGAAGCAACAGCATTATTACATAAAATGGTAGAAAGCGAAAGCCTAAGAAGGCATTCTTTGAGTGTTGGAATAGTGATGGAAGCTTATGCTAAAAAACTAGGTAAAGACGTAGAAGAATGGTTTATCACTGGACTTTTGCATGATGCTGATTATGAAAAACATCCTGCCGAGCATCCAGACATCATTGTCAAACACATGAATGAAATCGGTTTGCCAAAGATTGCGCACGCCATTTCAGCACATTATACCAAATGGAATGTTTCTTACGACACTTTGCTAGATAAAGCTTTATTGGCCTGTGATGAGTTGACAGGTTTCATTATTGCAGTCTCATTAATGCGACCGACTAAGCTAGAAGGCATGAAGGTCAAATCTGTAAAAAAACGTTTGCGTACTAAAAATTTTGCCGCAGGTGTTGAGCGTGACGAGGTTCATAAAGGCGTTGAATTGTTTGATGTGACGATTGAAGAGCATATTCAATTCATTATTAATGCGCTGTATGAGAAAAGAATTGAGCTCGATTTGAGTTAATGGTTCAAAGACTCTTATTTTAAACCTTATAAGTTTTTGAAACCTACCATACTCATACAAATAGGAAGTGATTGTTTTTTGCGCTGAAAGTGCATAAGCATTAGCACAGGGCAACGCCCTGTGAAACGAAATAAACAAAATTTGAGCGCTGAAAGTGCTTAAGCGACCTTGTATAACTTATTTGCTTGCGCCCTTTCAGGGCTTATATTATTACGTTTTTAATTCACAGGGCGTTGCCCCATGCTATTGCTTATGCGCTTTCAGCGCAAATTATCTATCATTTTCACCTTTCCTATCTGTGTTTCAAAGACCTATAAAGTCTAATTAGTAGGTTACTTGAAATAACTGTATTTAATTTTTCTTAAAAAAACTTGTAACCAAAAGAAAACTTCCTTCGTCCAATGCCTCAACCATGCAAAACGACCAGCAACATATACAAGAGGTTTTACGAGGCAACACTGCCGCTTATGCTCACTTAGTAGAGCAATACCAAAGCTATGTCTTTACGATAACGCATCGTGTTTTGAGTAGCCGAGAGGAAGCGGAAGAAGCTGCACAGGACACGTTTATAAAAGCATTTAAGCGATTGAAAGATTATCGTTTTGAAGCTAAATTTACAACTTGGCTCTATCCGATTGCTCGAAATACCGCTATTGACTACAAACGTAGAAAAACAAGGATTACCGCTTCTATTGATGAAGATGAACGATTTTTTCATGTAATCGATACTCAGTCACAAGGACAGTTTGCTCAATTGCAAGCCAAACAACGTTCTGCTTATATTGACAAATTAATTCGTCAATTACCAGAAGACGATGGCATGTTAATCACGCTTTTTTATTTAAAAGAGCAAAGTATCGAAGAGATTGCAGAAATCACACAATTGTCAGCAAGTAATATCAAAGTGAAACTATTTAGGCTGCGAAAGAAGCTAAAAAAGAAGTTGCAAAAGATGTTAGAGAGCGAAGCACGAGAATTAATCTAAATTTGAAAAACAACCACGAAGTGGTT
>CAZMEH010000985.1:0-2836 GCA_964564885.1 uncultured Saprospiraceae bacterium
CTATTGAGAACGCTTTACACGCTGCCGAAAAGGCTCGTAGCGAAATGGCTACCCTTTCAGCTAGAAATGAGGAGTTGGCAAAACAAGCTCAGATCGAACGTGCTGCTATTATGAAAGAAGCGAAATTAGCAAAAGAGCAAATCTTAAAAGAAGCTCGTGTTCAAGCTAAAGAAGAATCTTCTAAAATTATTGCAGGTGCGCAAGGTGAGATTAACAGACAAAAACGTTCTGCTATGGCGGAAGTTAAAAATATGACTGCTAGTCTTGCACTTCAAATCGCAGGTCAGGTTATTCAAAAAGACTTGGCTAGAGACGGTGCTCAACAAGCATTCGTTAATGATTTAGTAAAAGACATTAAGTTAAATTAATTGACAATTGACAATTGATAATTGATAACGACTAATATTAGTGAAATCAATTAATCATTGTCAATTGTCCATTGTCAATTATCAATTAAAAGAACTATGTCTGCAAATAGAGTAGCTTCACGATATGCAAAAGCACTAGTTGACTTAGCCGTTGAGCAAGGCAAACTAGAAGATATTTATGCTGATATTACATCATTTCAAGACGTCATGAAAAATCGTGATTTCCAAATGATGATTAAAAGCCCTATTATCAAGTCTGATAAGAAAGGTAAAGTATTAGATGCTATCTTTGGTGGTAAGATTGATAAAATGACGTCTAAGTTTTTCGAAATTGTTTTGAGAAAAGGACGTGAATCAGCTTTGCCAAGTATTGCGGATGCTTTTATTGAGCAATATAGAAATATGAAAAATGTATCATCTGTTACATTAACTTCTGCGACAGCATTGAGTGCACCTGCACTTGAAGCGATCAAGTCGAAGTTAATTGCTAGTGGTACATTAAGCAAAAATATTGAATTCCAAACTGCGGTAGATGCTAGTTTGATTGGCGGTTTCCGTTTGGAATTTGGTGACAAATTGTATGATGCTAGTGTAGCGTACAAATTGGATCAATTGAAAAAGCAATTATTAAATTAAGATAAATTGCTGTAATTGTTATGGTGGTTAAATTGTTCTCAAGGTTCTGCGAGCAATTCAACAAACAAACAATTCAACAATTACTTATTATTTTTAAATAAACTTAGTGTTCTTGTTGATAGAAACGAAACCTTATAGGTTTCCCAAACCTATAAGGTTTATATCAGAGAATATTAATATAAAAACTTCTAGAAATGGTTGATGTCAAGCCTGATGAAATCTCTGCCATATTGAAGCAACAGTTGTCTGGATTAAGCACCGCAGCTGAATTAGAAGAAGTAGGAACGGTTTTACAAATCGGTGACGGAATTGCACGTGTTTATGGTTTAGATAATGCACTTGCAGGTGAGTTAGTTGAATTTGAAAACGGTATCCAAGCTATCGTATTGAACTTAGAGGAAGATAACGTTGGTATCGTACTAATGGGACCAAGTGAAGCTATCAAAGAAGGTGATAAAGTACGCCGTACCGGTCGTATCGCATCTATCAACGTTGGTGACGGAATGCTTGGACGTGTTGTCAATACACTAGGTGAACCTATTGATGGTAAAGGACCAATCCAAGGTAAAACGTACGAAATGCCTATCGAGCGTAAAGCTCCAGGTGTTATCTTCAGACAACCTGTAGATGAGCCATTACAAACTGGTTTGAAAGCGATTGACTCAATGGTTCCAATCGGTCGTGGTCAACGTGAGTTGATTATTGGTGACCGTCAGACAGGTAAGACTGCTGTGGCATTGGATGCAATCATCAACCAGAAAGAATTTTACGATAGAGGTGAAACTGTATTTTGTATTTATGTAGCTTGTGGTCAAAAAGCATCTACTGTTGTTCGTATTGCGAACACTTTAGAGAAATATGGTGCATTACCATATACGGTAATCGTTTCGGCGACTGCTGCTGAGCCAGCTCCATTACAGTTCTATGCTCCATTCGCAGGTGCTGCAATTGGAGAATTTTACCGTGATACAGGTCGTCCAGCATTGATTGTTTTTGATGATTTGTCAAAACAAGCAGTAGCTTACCGTGAAGTATCTTTATTATTACGTCGTCCACCAGGTCGTGAGGCTTACCCGGGTGATGTATTTTACTTGCACTCTCGTTTATTAGAACGTGCTGCAAACGTAATTAGAGATCACACTATTGCTCGTGCAATGAATGACTTACCTGATTCATTAGCTAACGCTAAGAACGAAGATGGTACGCCAATGGTAAAAGGTGGTGGTTCTTTAACTGCTCTTCCTATTATCGAAACACAAGCGGGTGATGTATCAGCATATATTCCGACTAACGTAATTTCGATTACAGATGGTCAAATCTTCTTGGAAACAAACTTATTCAACGCAGGTCAGCGTCCAGCAATTAACGTTGGTGTATCTGTATCTCGTGTTGGTGGTGCGGCTCAGGTTAAAGCTATGAAAAAAGTATCTGGTACTTTGAAAGTAGATTTAGCACAGTACCGTGAATTAGAAGCATTTTCTAAATTCGGTTCTGATCTTGATGCTGTAACTAAGGCTACTTTGGATAAAGGTTCTCGTAACCTTGAAATCTTGAAGCAAGCACAGTACGAACCGATGCCTGTTGAGAAGCAAATCGCTATTATTTATTTGGGTACTTCAAACTTATTGAGAGAAGTTCCTGTGAATAAAGTGAGAGAATTCGAAGAAGCATACTTGGATACCTTAACTCGTAATCACTCAGAATTGATGACTACTTTTAGAAGTCAAAAAACTAAATTGAGTGGAGAAGCTAAGAAAACGTTCCAAGCGGTAGCTGATGAGTTGATAAAAAGATATAAGTAATTTGTTAATAGTTAATTAGTTACTTAGTTA
>CAZMEH010000986.1:0-3814 GCA_964564885.1 uncultured Saprospiraceae bacterium
AGCCTACTCCGTAACTAGAATTGGGCTCAAATTTCTATTTAGCGTTTTTTTATGAAATTTTTCAAAGAACCAAAATTTTAACCGTTCTCTATTTATATTCTAAAAAATCTATCAGTAATGAAATACAAAATTGCGCTTAGTCTCCTACTTTCAATTCTATTTTCTGTTCAAATATTTGCTCAGTCTTCTGATTTGCACTTAGAACTAGAAAACCATACCGCCAAAGAAAAATATTCAAAAGTCAACATTTCGCTTGACCGTTCTCAAGGCAAGGATTTACAAAAACTCTATGAATTGGGTTTAGACGTTGATCACGGACATTATCATAGAAACGATTTCTTTGAATCTGATTTTTCAGAAAGAGAAATTGCGATTATTAAAAATGCAGGATTTAGCTATCAAATCGTTGTTGATGATGTGATTTCATACTATGCAAATCAACAAGCAGTACGACCTGCATCAACAAAAAGTGGCAATTGCGGAACCAGTTCTTCAATCAACTATGAAACACCAGCTAACTGGTCTTTGGGTTCAATGGGAGGTTATTTGACTTATCAGCAAATGTTGGATAATTTGGATAGTATGGCTTCAAAATATCCAAATTTGATTTCTGCTCGTCAGCCAATTGATGCAAATAATCTAACACACGATGGTTTTCCGATTTACTGGCTACGTATTTCAGATAATCCAACTACGAATGAACCAGAACCAGAAATTTTGTACGATGCATTGCATCACGCTCGTGAGCCAGGAAGTTTGTCACAAATGATTTTCTATATGTGGTATTTGTTGGAAAATTATGCGACAGACCCAGAAATCAAGTATTTAGTTGATGAGTCAGAAATGTATTTTGTGCCTTGTGTCAATCCTGACGGCTATATGTACAACGAGCAAACTAATCCAAATGGTGGTGGATTATGGCGAAAAAATCGTCGATTGAACAGCTCAAATAACTATGGCGTAGATTTAAATAGGAATTATGGCTATAATTGGGGCTTTGACAATAGTGGTTCTTCTCCAAATCCTACGTCAGCTACTTATCGAGGAACTGCTGCGTTTTCAGAGCCAGAAACGCAAAACATGCGTGATTTTACAACAGCGCATAATTTCCGTATTGCGATGAATTATCATACTTATGGGAATTTGCTAGTTTACCCTTGGGGCTACAATGATCAATTGACGCCAGATGCGAATACGTTTATTGATTTTTCTGATTTGATGACAAAAGAAAACAACTACACAACTGGAACAGGAATGCAAACGGTTGGTTATGTGGTCAACGGTGATTCGGATGATTGGATGTATGGTGATACGATTTTAAAAAATAAAATTATTTCGATGACACCAGAGGCTGGTTATAGTTTTTGGGCTTCGAGCAATGATATAGAATCTATTTGTAAAGATAATATGTATCAAAATTTGACCGCTGCTCATTTGATTTTGAACTTTGGTCAAATAACGGATCAGACAAGCGAGTCTTTAACGGCTATAACGGGTCAAATAAATTATGATTTTAAAAGATTTGGTTTTGAAAGTGGTCCAATGACGGCAACTTTTACGCCTATCAGCAATAATATTGTTTCATTTAGCGGTACTCCAAAAGTCTTTCAATTAAACCAATTAGAAACGGCTAGCGATTCGTTTAGTTATGTTTTAGCGGCGAATATTCAAGGTGGCGAAGAGGTTGTTTTTGTTGCAGAAGTCAATAATGGGCTTTGGATCAGTCGGGATACAATTACAAAATATTATAGAAGTGCGTCGCCAAGTTATTTGTTCGATGACGAATTGACTAATGACCAAAATTGGCAAAATCTCCTTGGAAATACTTGGCTAACGACACCGTCTAGCTATTATTCTGCTCCACGAAGTATGACAGATTCGCCAAATGGAGACTATCAAGCCAATGTTACCAATCAGATTAGTTCAAAAAATGCGGTTGATTTATCAAACGCTGTCAGTGCAAGGTTGACGTTTTGGACAAAATGGGATATTGAAGCTTCTTATGATTACGTTCAAGTAGGAGGGAGTACTATTGCCTCTTCTTCTTATACGCCTTTATGTGGATTATACACCAAAGAAGGTAGCCAAAACCAGGCGCAAGGTGAGCAACTTTATGACGGTTTGCAAAGTACTTGGGTTCAAGAAAGTATTGATTTAACGGATTATCTTGGTGGAGATTTCTATTTGTCGTTTACACTTGTTTCTGATGCTTTCGTTGAAGAAGATGGTTATTATTTTGATGATGTTAAAATAGAAGTGAATTATCAAACGGGTGCTGAAACTATATCGTTGAATGATTTTATTATCAAACAAAATCAACCAAATCCAGCTAATTTTTCAACGACGATTGAATTGGAGAATTATCCAAATAACGCACAATTAGTTGTTTTCAATAGTGTTGGACAAGAAATGTATCGCCAAACTATTCAAGAAAATCAAATTCAAATCAGTACTGCGGACTGGAATGCAGGTATTTATTTTTACAGAGTGGAAAGTACGGAAGGCGTTTCTAAGAGTTTTAAAATGGAAGTAATGAAATAATGTAAGAAGACAGAAGTCAGACAATCTTTTTATTTTAAATTTAAAGTTCGTTATCAATTATTCAAAAAAAAGTAATCAGTAGTTTTTGCTACTGGTTACTTTTTCTTCGTATAATTCGAGAGAGAGAAACCGCTGTGATACCTAAATAATTGGCAATATGTTTATTAAAGGCAGTTTGAAAAAATTGTGGACTTCGTTTTAATAATTCCTCGTAGCGTTCTTCTGGAGATTTATCAATCATCATTTCTACTCGCCCGATAAGTGTTTGAATATTCTCTTCTAAACCTTTAATGTATAAAGTATTAATGTGTGGATTTTGCGCCGCTAATTTTATAAAATCATTAAGATCATAAATCAATAGATGTGTTTCTAAAATAGCTTCAAAAGTATATTTTGTTGGTTTATTTTGAAATAGCGACTCTGGCGCACCAGTCAAAGTACGTTCTGGGCGCAAAAAAATATTCTTTTCCTCTCCTTTCTTATTTATAAAATAACCTCTAACCATTCCTTTTAGAGTGAAAAAAGTCCTTCGTGCGTTTTCACCACTTCGAATAATTTTTTCTTTATTTTGATAGCAACGGTACTCAGCAATTGTTAGTAATTGCTGAATATCCGATTCGGTCAGAAAAGGAAAAGTATCTATTAGTATTTTATTTTGTTCTTCTAAAGACATCAATTTGAATGTTAGGAACGCCAGTTAAATAACTGACCGAATTTTGAGAAGACTATATTTTCTTTTAGCCATCTAAAAAATCACTGCATAGCCGAGCTCTGGCGTTATTTTTTAAAGCAGATAAAAGGAAAAAGAAGCCATCAAAATCGGTCAGTTATTTGATTGGCGTTCCTTAACATCAAAAAAGGCGCACAAAGCTATTACTAGTCTTGTGTGCCTTTCCAATTACACATTGTACATTAAGAATTACTACCAGAATAGCGCATAAATTGCTGCTAAAATCAAGGTAATTGCAAAAGCAGCTATATTGAACATACTGCTAGTTTTGAACAACTCCTCGCTCACTTCCAACTGTTTCTCTCCATCGCTGTTTCTCTCTGTCAATAAAACACCAGAAATCACTACGAATAAAAGAAGCGTTACTATTTCTACTACATTTGGAGTAGCTCTTCCTTCCATTAGGAATTTAAGACCTGTTGGTAAGGCAATCACTATCATTGAAATAATAACTATCCAGCGGAAACGTCCGTCTCTGACTTTTTCTACTGCATTTTTGTTTGTTTCGACTAATGAAATCGCTACAATCAAACCAGAAATAGC
>CAZMEH010000987.1:0-3601 GCA_964564885.1 uncultured Saprospiraceae bacterium
CACTAAATACGGTTTTATTAGCCGCTGCACCCAATCTACGCCAGATTACAAATACAAATAATATTAGAAATATTAAAATAATACTAGCTACAAAATAGGCTTCGTACTTATAAATGTTCCAAAGTCCAAAACCTATAAATATTAAAATCATCCACCAGCTTCTTTTCAGGTAGTAGCCCATGAATAATTGAAAATATTCAAACTTTGATGCTTTGTATGGTTTTGTTGTAATGCTCATTTTTTAATAATTAGAGGTCAGAACACTTCGTTGTCAGGTTTCTAGTCGTTCCTCGTAACAATACGTTTATTAGATAGAACTGTAAAGAAATGAAATTTTAAACTATTCTTACGATATTTGCGCCTTTCTAAAAATTTGTTTTGAGAAAGAATTCATTGAAGATTATGATTCCTTGAAAAATTCCGTGATTTTCGATAAATTTTGTAGAAGCCATGAAACAGTTACGAAATAGGCAGCCTACTCCGCAACTAGAATTGGGCTAAAATTTGTATTTAGCGTTTTCCACGGAATTTTTCAAAGAACCAAAATTATTAAATATATCTCTTATCTCTGTTCTTAAATTAATAAATAATGACATCAGAACAACTACAAGGACTGAAAAAACGGTTGAGCCAGCTCAGCCAGTATCTTTGACGTGCCTAACAAAATTGAAAAAATCAAAGAACGGGAAGAAATCTCGTTAAACCCTAGCTTTTGGTCAAACCCACAAGAAGCGGAAAAGATTTTAAAACTTATCAAGTCTGATAAATATTGGACCGATTATTATGAAAAGTCAGAATCAGCCATTGAAGATGCAGAAGTATTAGCAGAATTCTTGAAGGAAGGCGATTCTACTACGGCAGAAGTGAATGAACAATATGAACTAGCTGTTGCATTGATTAATGATTTAGAATTGGTTTCTACGCTTGATGGCGAAGAAGACGAATTGGATTGTATATTAGAAATCAATAGTGGCGCAGGCGGTACGGAAAGCTGTGATTGGGTAGAAATGCTTTCCAGAATGTACTCGATGTGGACAGAAAAATCTGGTCGAAAGCTTAAAATACTGAGTATTCAACCTGATTCTGTGGCAGGTTATCGTAATGTTTCGTTAGAGATATCGGGTAATTTCGCTTACGGTTATCTCAAAGGTGAAAGCGGCGTGCATCGTTTGGTGCGTATTAGCCCGTTTAACTCGCAAGGAAAACGTCAAACCACTTTTGCATCTGTTTTTGTTTATCCGTTGGTGGATGATAGTATTGAAATAGAAGTCAATCCTGCTGATGTTAAAATGGAAACATTTCGAGCAAGCGGTGCAGGTGGTCAGCATGTCAATAAGACAGACTCTGCGGTTCGTTTACGACATATTCCATCAGGTCTTGCAGTAGAATGTCAAGAAGAGCGTTCGCAAGTATTGAATAGAGAAAAAGCCATGAAAATGCTTAAATCTCGTTTGTACGAAATCGAAATGAAGAAAAAAAACGAGGAACGTGATAGATTGGAAGCGACTAAACAGAAAGTGGAATGGGGCAGTCAGATTAGAAACTATGTCTTACATCCATATAAAATGGTCAAAGATGTTCGCTCTAATCACGAAACTTCACAAGCTCAAAAAGTGCTTGATGGTCAGTTAGATGATTTCTTAAAAGCGTTTTTATTGGTAAATAAAAATTAAAAATCGTGGAAATAAGGGTTGGATGCCTTAGAGGCGTCCGACCCTTTAATGCCATTTAACTCTCGCCTCTTGCTAGATTTCGTTTATTATAATTTCCTTTGTGGAAGTATTGTGCAGCTACTTTTTTGGGTCTTTTTCTTTTCAAGGTTATCGAAGAGAAAGGTCAGGCGAGTGACGCCGTCACAGGAACACCGACCTGTTTCGGTTATTATCTGTGCAAAAGATGAAGCAGGAAATCTAAAAAATCACTTACCGTCGATTCTTTCTCAAAATTATTCAAACTACGAAGTCATTGTTGTAAATGACCGTTCGACAGACCATTCTTTTGAGATTTTACAAGAATTTCAAAAAAAATATCCTCATTTAAAAATTGTCAACCTAACAGAAAATGAAGAACGAGCGGTTAAAGGGAAAAAATTTGCATTAACGGAAGGAATTGCAGCGTCGGAATATGAAATTCTATTGCTAACGGATGCTGATTGTCAGCCTGTCAGTGAATATTGGATTGACTATATGCAACAGCATTTGACTGATAAGAAGCAGATTGGATTAGGTTATGGACCTTTAGTTAAGAAAGAATCTGTGAATAACTTTTGGGACAAATTACTTAATCAGCTTGCGAGATTTGAAACAACTCAAACAGCTATTCAGTATTTTTCGGCGGCTTTATTTGGGATTCCATACATGGGTGTTGGGCGCAATATTATTTATTATAAATCTCTTTTTCAAAAAAATGATGGTTTCAAAAACCACAGTCATATTGCTTCTGGTGATGATGATTTGTTTATCAATCAAGTGGCTACTCGAAGTAATACATCGATTATTCTACAGCCTGAAACGCATATGTATAGTCAGGCGCAAGAGGATTGGCAAGGTTTTTACAGACAGAAGACTAGACACATTTCAACATCAATATATTATCAGCCTAAACACCAAATTTACTTAGGGTTGTTTTTTACATCTTTTGCAGCATTTCACCTGCATGGTGTAATTTTATTATTATTAGGTGTACATTTAGAGGTTTTCCTAATAATGTTTGGTTTGAAAACATTATTAGTCTATATTCTGAGCCATTCTATATACAGAAAGTTAAATGTATCCGACCTATGGTTATATTTACCCTTGTTAGATTTAGTATATTTGTTATATTTGATGAGAATGTTACCATCTACTATAATTAGGAACACAAACAAATGGAAGTAAAAATAAATAAAAACCTTTCTCAAAGAGCACTTGAAGATTACGGCTTAGTTCTAAAAGCAATCGAAGGTGATCAGCGTGCCTATGCTGATTTGATGGATCGTTATCGTAGTTCTATTTATCATATGATGTTAAAGATGGTCAATAACCGAGAAGATGCGGACGATCTGACATTAGAAGCATTCGGTAAAGCATTTAATAAACTCAAAACTTACGCTCCTAAATACGCTTTCAGTACTTGGCTTTTCAAAATTGCTACGAATAATTGTATTGACCATATTCGTAAAAAAAGATTGCATTTACTTTCTATTGATGATACTGTTGAGAAAGACGGAACGCAAAGTTTTTCTACCAATCTCAAGTCAAATACACTCGACCCAGAAGAAAAGTTTATAAAGCGACAACGTGTTAAGTTGATGCGTAAAGTGATGAGTAAACTTACGGTCAAGTATCGTTTAATGATTGAATTGCGCTATTTTGAAGAGTTGAGCTATGACGAAATAGCTCGTGAATTAGATATTCCTTTGGGTACAGTTAAAGCTCAGTTGTTTAGGGCAAAAGAGATTTTGTATAACTTATTGCAGCAGCCTGAGTCGCAAGCGTATATTGATATGTATAGAAAACCTAAGAAGAAGAAAGAAAAATAGGTTTTATAGTGCTTTAAAAGACGAAGACACGGAAACACAAAGAGATAGAAAAAATTAACGCTGTTTCTTTGTGTTTCTGTA
>CAZMEH010000988.1:0-7044 GCA_964564885.1 uncultured Saprospiraceae bacterium
AAGCCAACTATTCCGAAAAATGGTGATTGATACGCCACTCCAATTCCATCTAACCCAACACTAACATCTGTTCCTAGTTTTTTAATACTTGAACCAATTCGTAAACCTTTTAGTGCTAAAGTTAGCTTTGCAAGTTCAAAATCGGTGTTCAGTAAAACCCAAGTTTTTCCATCCTCTAAAACTAAACCTATTTTATGAAACGTAACTGGACCAACTTTTTTATTTAATGGATGCCACTTGACCGACGGCATATTTAAGTCTGAATTACTTTTAGCTTCGGTTTTTTCTGGGCTTAAATTCCCTGAATTTGCGTAAGCTTCTTCTTTGGTTGGAATGGCAAATGTGAATGTTTCTGGCTCAACTTCTGGCAATTTCAAATCAAAATCATACGAAAAGCCCTTTGTGAATACTTTTTCTTCACCTTCCCCAAATCGCACCGTTGTATCTTTTGATGATAAATGGAACGTAAAATTTGCAATAATCGGATCGTCCAACGGCGTATCTACTCCTGGCAATTTATCAATTACAATTGGATTCACGGAAGACAACGAAACGATTTGAGTTGAACCTGCTCCTTTATTTTTAGTAAAATAAATACTCACTTCAATCTGTCCAATAATCGTTTGTATCAGAAAAAAACTATGCTCACCACTATCCAACATTTGAACATTGATAGACTTAAAGCGTGCATTGAACTTAGGAAATGGATATTTTTGATTACCTGCCACCTGTTTCCAGAATCGACGAATAGTTTCGTCCAACGAAATACCTGAGCCTTGAAATTTAAGCATACCGATGTAACTGCCTTTTTCTACCATAGAAAAGGTCATCTTCGCTTGCGCTTCAAAAATCCTAAGTTTACTACTGAATTTTAACATTATTTTTTATTGGAGTGATGGAATATTAGAGTGATGGAATATTGGAATTATGGAGTGTTGGAGGAGTGGAATTTTGTTTTTACATTACTCCATCTTTTCAATATTCCATTACTACAGTATTCCATTTTTATTAAGCTCTTCCGTTATCCCAATCCTTATTTTTTCGTTTTATTTCTAAGCTTTCTATCAATTTAATAAGTCCATTTTCAAGTTTATAAGATAGTTTATCCCATTGTTCAAATTCTTCAGCTGTTATATGTTCAGCTTTATGGTAGATAATAGCAGATGAAATAGATTCTTCTAAAGAAGCTCTAGCTATAATCAAATACTGTAAATACTCATTTATTGTCCTTCTACAATAGCCTTCTGCTATACTCCTTTGTACAGAATCAACTGATGCAATTTGCTGCGAAACAATTCTTTTTAAATCAAATGGAAATTTCCGAAAAATCCTACAAGTCAATATATAAAGATTACCCGCATCTTTCCAAACCCTTAATTGCTGATAACCTCTATTTTTATTTTTACGATTTTCCACAGTTGTTTTTTTATTGGAGTGTTGGAGTATTGGAGGAATGGAGTGTTGGAATTAAATTTTGCGAATCGAAACTTATTAGCACTCATCCATCTTTCCATTCATCCACCTTTCCATTCATCCATCTTTCCATCTTTTCCATTTTTTAATCTGCTTCGTCAATAACCTCTTCGGTCTTTTCATCATCAATACCTTCTGGAGTCGCTTCGCCTGTTTCTGGATTATATTTATACATCATCGAAACTTCTTGAATTTCTATAATGTCCTTGTATCTATTTAAAATAAAATCTTCGCCTGTTTCAACGACAATTCCTATTTCAAACTCTTTTGAATTCCTATCATAGACCAAGTCTGTGATACGAGTATTTTCAGGAATCATATCTTTTACTGTACCCTCTTTGATATTCAACTTCTTAGTAAGAAATGCTTTTTTTACCGCAATACCTGACGGATCATGGTATTCAATAAGCATTGGATGTTCTGGATTTGGACGAATATTTATTTCGTGTTCGCCAAATAGTTTAATTTTTGCGCCAAATTTAAAATCACTTGCCATTTTTCTATTTTTTTAACGGTTAACGGGAAGACGGTAGACGGCGAACGGCTGGCGGTAGACAGCGAAAATGACTAATAAAAGATAAACGGATATTTCCGCTTATTTTTTATCATTCATCATTCACCGTTATGTGCCGTGTACCGTAAACCGTTTACCGTAAACCGTTTTAAAATTTATCTCCAATCTATTCGAGTAGACAGTTTTTTGCTCACAAACATCACGTCTATTGAGCCATTTTGTCCATCTGTACTCGAAAAATCTCTAAATATTCTAATTTCCCAATTTCCGTCGTCACCTATTTCCATTCTAAAAATATCTGTCCCTTGTTCATCTTGAAAATCGACGATACTTGTACCTAAACCAACAATTCCAGCATTCCAATCTCTAGCAGAATAACTTGTTGAAGTGAATTCACTATGCACTTCAAATCGTTTAAATTGAAAAGGAATAGTATCTTCTATTTTGATGTTTCCTTTTGCCTTTAAATTGATGTCACCTGCTTCATTTTCAATACTTAAATCTTCGTTTTCTTTATTTGCAAAACCAATTTTAGCTTTCTGAGCATTATCTTTTACCGAAATTTCAACAGAACTTTCAGATCTGCCTTCTAGCTTTAAAACGCTTCCATCGCCCTTTACATGTATTTTGTTAGATGGTTCTAGCGTTCCAATCCCTAGATTACTATTTTTAAAAACCAATGGAGTACGCTCCAATGTCACCGCCATTGCGCCATCCCAATATTCTGGAACATTGGAATAATTGAACCGTAAATTTGCCGCACCTGCTGGCAAACCTGTTTTCAGATTAGATAAAGTAATAATCCAATAATCGCTAGATTTTAGTTCAAAATTTTGGTCCTCTGCTACTTCAAATTTGTACAGCGGATTTTGACCGACCTTAGCCGTATTGTCAAAGGTACTACCGCCATTCAGTATATTAATAAGCTGATTTCCTTCACTATTGACCAAATTTATAGTAATAATATCGTCTTTTTCCGTCAATGCGTATGACTCATCTTCACCTTCTAGTTGCACTTCATAGGTAATCGCTAAGTTTGCTTTTTTAAAATAAATCGAGTCTTGACCCGTGTTTATTAATCGAATAATTACTTCATTTGGCGTAGAACCATCATTCAATAACATCTGACCTTTTACAATACTCAATTGCATAGAAGCGTACTTCTGACCTCTACGATTGACAATACTCAAAGGTGTTTGACTAAAGCGATTGAAAGACGTGCTTTCAGCTATTCCTTCAATTTCGATAGTTGGATAACGCAATTCGATGACCGTATTTCGAGTGCCAACTTCTGCGTTTGGTTTGACGTTAGCTATTTCAATTTTCAAATAATCACCCGAACCCAAGTTGATGTTATTTTCACTTGTTTTATTGATATGAAAAGTAACACCTTCGGCTAATTTTTCAATCTCAACGCTCCAACCTCCCGTTGCTTTTGGACTAGCAACTTGACCTGCGACTTCGTCCGACAATTGCAAACCTTCTAAATTTGCCAATACATCTTTAACCGTCAGTTCTATTTGATTATTAAATAAATCTTGCCCTTCAAGACTTTCCAAATAGGATTTTATACCATTTGATAATTCGTCTTGAATATATTTAAAAATCTCATCTTTAGCAACTTCTCTACCTTGTTCGACTTTCTTTTGTAAATTATATAATGCCTCAATATTGGTATCAACTTGCGCCGAAACATCCGAAATTTTCTTAAATAAGTTTGCAAATTTTGCTAACCCAAGTTTGATAATTGGATTAGATGACAATTGCTTATTGTCCTGAATATGTTTCAGTTCTTCAAAAATCTGCTTCTTGAGTTCGTTCGATTCTTTGACCATTTTCGTCAAATCATCTTCCGAAGTCACATTCCGAGAACGCAAACCACGGGACGTAGAATCTGTTGGAGCTATGATTGTTCCATCAATAGAATCCATCATCCCAGACACATCAATCTTAGTTTGTTCATTCAGTTTGTCCAGATCAATTAACGGTTTATCTTCGATATCATCAAGGTTGAAAATATCTTTTCCGCCCATGCCGCTCCATTCCGAAACCAATATTTGATTAGCGGTTGGTAGATTTTTTTCATCTAATACACCTTTAGGGAAAAACACTTCTAAATGCGCTTTTTTCCCTTTTTGAAGTACAACCTTCCCATTACTAACATTTTTAACTTTCAATGTTAGTTTATTGCGATAAGAAGTATCATCGCTGATATAAATAGATGGTTCGTAGTCTTCGTTCGTCAAATCAATTGACAAAACACCAGGCCCTAACCTTTCCCAAGCTTTATTTTTTTCAGACATCATCTGTTATTTTCTATAGATAACGAAGAAGCTTCAACACGTTTACTAAACTTTAAAAGTTTAGTAAACGTGACATTATTTCTACTTTTTCTTTACTTGTTAAATAATCATCAATCATTTTAAGAAATCATTTGAGGCATTCTATTGTGGTAACAAATAAATTGGAGAAATTTTATCTATCAAAATGTTACCATTGTAAGGAAAAATTGCTTCTTTTTTAAAGAAAACATCTATAAAGATAGATGAATGATTTTCCTTAGGTTTCATTTTAATAATGTACGTTTTCCAATTTGTATGTTTAACCAAGTCGCTTTCTGCAAGCAACTCTTTTCTATTACAATCATTATCACCGCCCCAAATTCTAATTCTTATTGATTCTTCATTCAAATCCTCTTCTCCTTCTCTTCCTTTATTAATATATCGAGTTGAACGACACGCTTCAAGGTGAAACAAATAGCTACTATCTATTTGTAATTCTCTCTCTAATTTTTGACTAATTACGCCCCAAGTATCATTATAACTTGTTCTCAACCCAATATAATTATTACCATTATTTGTAGATTGAACTACATCAAATAAGGTATCAATATTATTATGAATGTCTACATTAACCTCTTCTAAATCTCCACAATTCTTCCATCCAGTAGGTGATTTATTAACCGCAGCGTTATCTTCTTCAAATGAATTATTATAAAAATTATTAATTATAATCGCATTATCTAAATTAGGAATATTTTCTTTAGAAGTATCAATAGATTGAATACCTTTCGTAGAATTTACCAAACTTGTCGGTTGACAAGCTTGATTGATCACAAGTGTAGTTATTATAAATAGGCAAAGTATATTTTTCATTATGTCTTGAGTTATATTAAAATTTATTTAAAAATTCTTAAATAAGTCGATAACCACCACCAATTAATTGAACATTATCCATTATCAATTATCCATTGTCAATTAACTTTCAGCCAGCCTTCCCGAATTTCCATTTGACCAAATTGTGCATTAGTAATAACTGACGCAATACTTTGATACAAACTATTCAATATTTTATTAATAAAAGCTTCATCGTATGCTTCTGGTAAAGCATCTCTTGAATCCAAATCATAGTTAATATATGCGGTGAGAACATCTTCTTCAAGCGGATTAATCCATTTTGCATCAATCAAGGAATGCCAGAGATAATATTTTTCTGTTCCATCAAATTCTTCCCAAGCCATTTCTAAAACCTTTCGGTCAATCGTTGGTTTTGAAGAGATTTCTTTGAGTTGTTTATCTTGCAAATACACCCAATGCCAGTTCGAATCATCATTTGCAGGCAGAGGCAATTGTAATTTTCCTTTTGGCGTAATGATTGGCGCAACCAAAAACTGCAAAGACATATTTTCTAATGCCTTTTTATAATGTACCTCAGGAATATCAATCGTTTTAACAGGCAAAATACCCGTTGAAATATTAAATTGCGAACGAGGATCAAATATCATGGTCAGCAATTGCGGCTTATCGGTCAGACTTTGATACATCAAAAAATCGTCTTCTCCTCCTGTTATAAGGTATTCCGAGGTCTCTTGATGTCCGTTTCCATTTTCATTTTGAGAAAGTGGTAAATAGAATTTATCCTCTTCATCAATAACGTCGCTTTTCTTTCCGCCACGCCAAAAACCAATCAAACCATCATTCAATTGTTTCCAATCACCTAAACGAATCGGCACTTTGACCTTTTCAAAATCATACGTTGCACGTTTATAATTTGGATTATTCGTATTCACTAAATCCTTTCTAAAAATATTCCAATCCTGATTGATGGCGTAATCTTCCATCAATTCTATGTTTGCTTTTGCTCGGACAATTGCCAAAGGTCTTCCCATTAGCATCGCCAATTCGCTGTGCTGATTAGCCGTTTCTGGATCAACAAATTCCAATGAATCACGTAATTCTCGTAAGAAATCATAAAAGAAATCTTGCCCTTGATAAAGTATATAATTAACAAAACTATTGAAATGTTTATTCTTGACTTCTGATGGATAAAATGTATCTGCGCCAGGTTTTGGAATCGGATAAATCTCATCTTCCATAAAACCTAAACTACCTAGTAATTCGCCTTTAGTATCAAATAAATGGATCGTTTCATCTACGAAACTTGGAACAATCCAACCACAAACAGGCGACGTTGCAGGATGTTGATTGGTTTCAATAGAATCGTCATCTCCTGCAATCCAACGCAAATTCATGCGGGCAGGCTGCACCAATCGAGGCGGCAAAACTGCTTGAAAGCTATTTTCTAATGTTGGCGATGGTTTTAATGTATTCGTAATAAGTGGTTTATCGCCATCATTACTATTGAAAACTTCTATCGTTCGACCGAAAGCATCAATTACCCGAAGTCGAGTAATATTCAAGCCACCTGCTCGAATCGGATTAAAATAATGCGCTGGTTCTGGTGCGCTTTTTACTTCATTTCCAATATAATCTCTAATGTTTTCAATCAACGGTTCATAACTTTTCAATGCAATCGGGTCATCAACTTCTAGCTGCATCGTCTGTTTTCGCATCAAAAGCGACTGATTAAAACCGCCCATCGACTGCGACAACACAGCTATTTTTTCGAGTTCATTCTTTGCCGCAGTAACTAATTCACTGTGTTGAGTCGAAGCGTGTTTATCAAATTGCTTGAATTTCTGTTTTAATGCTTTTTTAGCATAATCCGTCAAAATAGTAGCACCTCTATATTTTCTAATTTTATTGGAAAAATCGGTT
>CAZMEH010000989.1:0-3929 GCA_964564885.1 uncultured Saprospiraceae bacterium
TAAAACGTATTAGAATTAATTGCATAGAAAATTAGAATGAAGCTAACGATAAAAGCTAGTTTGCTTTGAAAAATTATCTCTGATAAGATTTCATTCCATGTAGAATCATTCAGCCAAGATACTAAGCCAATCAAAAATGTGCTGGTAATGAAAGCGAATAAAAATATCATCATTGCAAAAGATTTCCAAATCCCTCTTTTGTAAACAATATCGTTATTCTGTTTTAAATCAGTCATAACCAATTACACTTTAGACATTAAAAAACTACTCTCCTGCCTTCTCCCTAGCTTTTTTATACAATTTCACTCCAATACCTAGCGCAACACCAAAAGCAACCAAACCAGCCAAAGCAATTCCAAAGTTCAAGAAATTCTTATAAACCGCCAATAATACAATGGCAGCTAAAAACAACGTCGGCAACTCATTGAACAAACGAAACTGGTCAGAAGACATCGGTAATTTTCCCTCTTTGAGGTTTCTCATTATCTTTTTGCAATAGCCGGTGTAGCCAGAAAGAAGAATAACTAGCAATAATTTCAATTCTAGCCAATTGCCTACTTCTATCCAATTCACGACGCTATCATCCACATAACCTAATATAATCATCGTCAATCCGCCCAGCCAAGTGATTATCATTGCTGGATTTGTGATAATTGTATAGAGTTTGTATTCCATGTGCTCGTATTGCGGTTTCAATACTTTTGCTTCTGCCTTTGTCTTTTTCTCATCTGCTTCCGCATGATAGACAAACAAACGAGCTAGATAAAAAAGTCCTGCAAACCAACTAACGAAGCCGATTACGTGTAATGCTTTTGCAAATAGATAAAAATTCATTCAGATATGATTTCAAGGGTCGGACGCCTTATCCCGATAGTAATCGGGAATCCGACCCTTAGCTTTGTTTTAAATTAAATATCGTTCTGGAACTAATCATTATTAGTTTCGGTTCTGATAACTCGCTCCTAAAACTTACCTTATTGATACTACAAAAGAAAACATAAATTTTCGAAACAGAGGAAAACGGACGAACTAATATGCTAAATAGAACAATTACAATTTACAAAGAGTCTTTTTCGGGTTTATCAAAAGATATTTGGTTACTTTCTTTTGTGATGTTTATCAACCGAAGCGGCTCGATGGTTATGCCATTTTTGTCATTGTATTTCACTGGCGTACTAGACGAAGGCGGACTCGAAATGTCTTATTTTAATGCTGGTGTTTTAATGACTTTATTTGGAATAGGAACAGTTGGCGGTCAATGGTTAGGCGGAAAACTAACGGATACAACTGGTTATTATCCTGTTCAATTTTGGACATTGTTGGTTAGTGGTTTTATTTATATCTCGCTCATTTTTGTGCAAAGTTTTGAACTTTGGTGCGTTGCCATGGTAGTTACAGGCGTTATTACAGATGCTTTTCGTCCTGCGAATATGGCTTCTATTGATATTTATAGCAAACCCGAAAACCGAACTCGTTCTTTGACTTTGGTTCGTTTGGCGGTCAATCTTGGTTTCTCGGTTGGTCCTGCGGTAGCTGGTATTATTGCTGCGACTTTGGGTTTCAACTGGTTGTTCATTATTGATGGATTGACTTGTATTTCTGCGGCGATTTTGTTTAGAATACTTTTAGAAAACAAAGGAATTATTGTAAAAAATGGAAGTGAATCTAAAAAGGATATTGCGGAAACGAATGAACCAATTACTGATGATATAGAAGCATTGAAAGTAGCGAAAATTGAAGCAAGTGAAGAAAAACCAAGTATGCAATTTGGGAAATTTGATTCGCCTTATAAAGATAAATACTTTCTAATCTTTGTAGGTTTGAATTTATTTATGGCAATTTCATTTTTACAATTTGTCTTCACATTACCTGTTTACTTTGAACAAAATTTAGAAATGAGCAAACAAACCATTGGCTTTTTGCTCGCTATGAATGGTTTTATTATTTTCATCATAGAAATGCCTATTATATATATACTCGAACAAAAAGGTCATGCGTTGAAATTATTAACAATTGGACTATTCTTTTTTGTTCTAGCATTCGGATTTCTAACCTTTTCAACTTGGTTTCCTCTTATTATTATAGTCATACTCTTGTTGACCATCGCAGAAATTATTAGTTTTCCATTTGCTACGACCTTTGCCATGTCAAGAGCGAAGGCAGAAAATAGAGGTAGCTATATGGGAACTTTTGGATTGTCTTGGTCGGTAGGTCGTGTCATTGCGCCATTATTAGGCATGCAATTGGCGGAAGTTTTTGGTTTTTCTACGATGTGGAGTATCATGACAGGCTTTTGTGCCATTGCTATGTTTGGAATGTGGTGGTTAAAGAATAAATTACTCGTAGATGAGGACAAATGGCATAAAAATTGATTTTATATTTGTCACAAACCATTATTTTTTACATCAGTAAATAGGTTCTCTGACTTTTTTTTACGGAAAAATAATTTTCGTAAAAAATAACGAACAAAATGTCTTCCCATTAACAGTCAACCGTACGCCATTTACCAATTTCTGAAACCTCCACAGTAATCTTCAAAAAACTAGTTTAAGTGTAATAAACAAGGCTAGAACTAGGGTTTGAATGTGCCCGATGATTAAATTTAACAAAATGACAAGTAATCTACATGTACCAAAACACGAACGAAAGGAATCTGTATCTATTGATAATCAAATGAATAGATATAAGTTTTTATTTGAAAACGCTCCGATACCTATTCAAGAAAGTAACGTTAGACAGCTAGCTTCTGAGTTAAATAGATTAAAGGAAATAGGCATTACTGATATTGAAGTATATATTCAAAATCATCCGACGTTCGTTTCTGACCTGTTCAATCAGTCAGATATTTTTGATATTAACCAAGCTATTCTTCAACTTCTTGAAGCGGAAAGCAAAGAAGAATATTTTAAAAACTTCAAAGAAAAACTATATAAGCCTTGCTTAGAGTTTTTCCAGTTAGTTCTTATTAATATTTTTAAAGGAACTAACACAGTTAGTCAAGAAATAGAACTTAATACATTTAAAGGCAAAAAAATCTGGGTTGAAGTCAAAGCCACTTATCTTTCTTTTTTAGGAGATGAAATAGTAAGTTATATATTAAAAGACATCACTGAAGAAAAATTTAAAGATCAAGCCATTTCTTTGATTAATGAAAGAATGGTCAAAGGAACACCGCGAGAACATTTAAATAACCTTGTTCTGGCTTTATCCGAAGCATTTGATATTTCTCATGTTTTCATCTCTTCTCCGAATAAAGAATTAACTTTTAGCACAACATTAGCTTTTGCAAATTTCAACGAGCTACACCCTTCGGTAACTTATAATTTACAAAAAGCACCTTGTTTAGAGATTTATAAACAAAAAATACCTATTGTTCATACCAACCATCTTGATGAAATTTATCCTGATAATAATGCTATAAAAGTTTGGGAAGGCAAAAGTTATCTTGGTTTTCCTTTATTTAATGATAAAGGCGAAGTCATCGGTGATTTCTCTTTTATCAATAATAAGCCAATCACTAATCTAAGCGTCATTCAAGATGTGATGGAACTCTACGCTGCATGGGCGAGTAGTGAATTTCAGCGCCTTGAATATCAGAAGGCACAAGAGAAGTCTGAACATACGCTTAATGGTGTTACCAATAGTATTGGTGATGTATTTTATGCTTTTGATTTAAATTATAGTCTTCTTGCTTTTAACCAAGTAGCTAAAATAATATTTAAAAAAGCCTTCAATCTAGACTTAACCATTGGGAAAAAGATTCTAAAAAAGTCCTTTGAAGACTTATCTAGTGATCTTCTAAGCGATTTTAAACATATCACTAAAGCGTTGAAAGGAAATATCGTAAACCATTCTAAGTCATACAATATTAATGGTGAAACTAAGTATTATTCAACCACTTTTAGTCCGATAATAGACCGTAATGGTCA
>CAZMEH010000990.1:0-6517 GCA_964564885.1 uncultured Saprospiraceae bacterium
ATCAGAAAATTAACGGATGAAAATAATCCGCTCATTCCTCGATAGATGCTTTTTTCATTTTCTAAAAACTCTGAATGGCTGACGGAGAAATCACCTAAATCATAACAATATTCTAATCCATCAAATAAGTCTAAATACATTTCTATATCAGAATCAAGAAATTCATCTGCATTATTTTCTTCTAAATAATTGACAAAAAATTCAACGCCACAACCATAAGCCATTAAAAAAGATTGCTCGTGATTGCCCCTAATCGGATAAATTTGAAAATCCGTTTCTTGCAACTTTAAAACGGTGTCGATAACTGCTTTGCTATCGTTCCCTCTGTTGATTAAGTCACCGAGTAGAAAAACTTGGTCAGAAGTGGAAATACTCAATCGGTCAATTAGTTTAACAAAAGTATTTGCACAGCCGTGAATATCGCCTATTGCAAAGCGTCTTCCGTTTGTCGGCTTTTCAATTTTTGGAATGGTATAATTATTCATTTTTATAAATAAAGACTAGTAGGTCGAAGAAAGTAATAAATTCAGATTAGTATATTTTATATTAAAACGCTCACCAATATGCTGATTGGTCAAAGAACCTTTATAAATATAAACGCCATGACGCAAACCTGCATTTAGGTTAATTGCTTTTTCAAAACCGCCTGTATTCGCTACATCGATTAAAAGCGGCGTCAAAATATTACTAACCGCATAAGAAGCCGTTCGAGAAACTTTTGATGAAATATTGGGAACACAATAATGAATCACATCGTGTTTTCTATAAGTTGGTTTCGCGTGAGAGGTTACACGAGAAGTCGCAAAACATCCGCCTTGATCAATACTAACATCAATGATAACGGAGCCTGAACGCATTTTTTGCACCATTGCTTCGCTAACAATAACTGGTGTTCGTCCATTTTTTGCGTGTACTGCACCAATCACAACATCAGCGGAATACAATTCTTTTTCTAAAATTTGTGGAATAATAGCAGAAGTATAAATCGGATGTCCAATCAATCGCTGTAAACGCATTAATTTATAAATATTATTGTCAAAAATACGGACTTCTGCACCCAAACCTAAGGCAGCTCTAGTCGCATATTCGGCAACAATTCCTGCACCAAGAATAACAATTTTAGCTGGTGGAATTCCAGTAATTCCGCCTAGCAAAACGCCACGACCTTTTTCTATATTGCTTAAAAGTTCTGCTGCGGTCAATACGGAACTAATTCCAGCCATTTCGCTAAGACTACGAACGAATGGAAATGAATTTGCTTCGTCCTTGAGATATTCCCAAGCGAAGGCAATCACCCTTTTCGTTTTTAACTGATAAATATAATCTTCGGTAAGTGTTGGCAAATGAATTGGAGAAATGAGTATTTGATTGGGCTTTAAATACTTGATATCTTCCGTTGGAATCGGAGCAACTCTAACGATAATGTGAGCATTATAAACCTCTTGTTTACTGTGCACGATTTCTGCGCCTGCTTCGGAATAATCGAGATCTGAAAAATTAGATTTTTCTCCTGCACCCGCTTCAATAACCACATTATGTCCTTGATTGACGAGGTTTGAAACCGAATTAGGCACTAGAGAAACCCTATTTTCCTGAAAAACTTCTTCTTTCGGAATACCAATGAAGAGTTTGCCTTTTTTCTGGCGAACCATCAATGTCTCTTCCTGAGTCGTGAATTGTCCTTGTCGTAGCGATTCGGGAATCTGTATTTTCCGTTGACTCATATTGTAGTAGTTTTAGGTTGTTCGATTTCTCTTAATTAATTTGAAGTATGCGCTTCCTTTCTTGTTTTAAAGTTTTCAAAAATACAGAAAAGTTATATAAGATATGCTATTGACTTTGAATAATTGGTTTTAGTCAAAAAAGAAAGCTATTTTGTAGAAGCAGTTCCAAAGGAGTACAACTAATTTTGTAGAATTAGGTTTAACAAATAGATAGTTTTTTAACCATTCAATAGAATAAAAAGAGTTGAAGTTACCGCAAAAAAATATCGATGATGTTATTCCTTTCTTACAACTTTTCGTTGATGAGGTGGAAGATGCTAGAGTCGAAACGCTGTTGCTTCGTAAGCGTTTGAATATTAAAATAGGCGTTTATACTTTCATTGCTATAGCTCCTGTCGCTGGTTTGATTGGTCTTCCTCAGTTAGGTTTATCTTCTAGTGTTTATGATATTTGCCAATTCACCGTTTTTTTTAGTTTTTTTTTTTATGACGTACCGAATTGGTACGTTTGAGTCGATTAAGAGGAGATTAGGAAAGGAATACGAAGACACATTTACCAATGAATTGTATTCAATTATAACAGCTACGCTTCAACCAACCTGGAGTTACCAATCTAATTTTGACTTTAAGATAAAGGATTTGGTAGAGTCTGATATTTTTAGCGAAAAGGTAAAAGTTAACTTTATCAATTATTGCTTGGAAGGTGAATTTGATTTATTTCCAATAAAAGCGTATAAAATCCATGCTAGGGTTAATAGGGATGCGCACAATTTCGTTACTACAAATTATTTGGGAATATTTATAAAAATAAACTTAGCGAATACAACAAATAATAGAGCGATAGTTGCGCCACGAATTTCTTCTCAAAATACTACTTCAAAATCACTACACAAACTAAATTTACACCAAAAAGGCTACGAGCTACACAATGAAAGTGAGGTAACGTTCAATAAGTATTTCAAAATATACAATACGCAAAACTATGATTTGCCAGAAATGCTTACGCCAACTTTGCAAAGACAATTGGGACATTTTGTATTGAAATATAAAAAAGAAATCTATCTATCTTTCCAAAAAGACAAACTCTACATTTCTATAAAAACAAACGAAACAAGCGTTTTACCTTCCTTGAAAGGTGATGTTTCTCCAAGGTTTGCAGCAGAACATTTTTATAAAGAACTGCAAATTATATTGGATTTATTGAAGCGAATGAAGTAATGATTTAAATCTATAGCGATGTACTTTTAGTGCATCGTATGATTTGAAAAAAGTAAAAGCCTCATAGATTCTAAATCTGTGAGGCTTTTACTTTTTCTAAGAAAAAATCTAATATATTTTACTCTTCCACATCAACTTCAATGCGTTTTTCTTGATTGGACAATTGCCAAGCAACATGAAAAATCAACTTTGCAATCTTCTGCATTTTAACAAACTCAATCTTATCAACCGTATCCGTTGCTTTGTGATAATCTTCATGAACACCACTGAAATAGAAAATAGAAGGAATCCCGTTTTTTGCAAAATTATAATGATCAGAACGATAATAATAACGATTTGGATCTTTCTTATCGTTGTATTTATAATCAAGTATAATGTTAGTGTGTTTTTGGTTCATATTTTCGTTGATAGCATGTAGTTCTGTACTCAATCTATCCGAACCAATCACATGAATATAATCAGAAGTTCCTTTCTCCGCATATTCTTTGTCCGTACGACCAATCATATCAACATTGATATCTGCAACGGTATTTTCTAATGGAAAAATTGGATTTTCTGAATAATATTCAGAACCCAATAAGCCTTTTTCTTCACCAGCAACCCAAAGAAACAAAACGCTTCTACGAGGGCCAATACCATCTGCTTTAGCTTGTGCGAACGCTTGAACCATTTCTAATAAAGCCGTTGTACCAGTTCCGTTATCATCTGCGCCATTAAAAACATCTTCACCTCTTTTACCAATATGGTCATAGTGAGCAGAAACAATTACGACTTCATCTTTCTTTTCTGGATCAATTCCTTCGATGAATCCTAAGATATTACTCGTGTTAACAACCTCAGCTGTTTTGTTCATCTGCGCTTTAAAATCCGTTGCAATCGTTATATTTTGAGGAGTTTTAGTTTTGAGTAATTTTTTGTTGGTTTTACCAATTTTATTGAATTTTTTACCCAAAACGCCTTTTGCCATAGATGGAGAAATGAACATATGGTTTGCCATCGTTTGTTCTTTCCCTTCATTAAATAAAGAAATAGAAGGCTCAATCAAATAGTTTCCGTAACGGTTAATCGTTTTCATTGTATTTGGAGAAATAACTAAGACTAGCTTTACACCATTTTGATAAGCCGCTGCCATTTTTTGCTGCGATTTAAACTTAGAACCTTTTTTAGTTCCTGTGATAATGGACAAGCCGCTGGCATCTCTAGGCTCACCTTCTTGAATAATAATCACTTTTCCTTTTACGTCTACTCCTTTATAATCACTATAATCTTCATGGTCAATACCATAACCTAAAAACATAATTTCATCTGCCGTAATCTCTGGCATATCAACATTTCCAGAAGCAAAAGAATAAAAATCACGCATGATTTTATATTCATGACCATTTGCACTTACCGTTACGTCGCCCCATTCCTGAAAACTATACGCTACTTTTTGATAATAAGAATCGCCTAATTGTTTCAAAGGTTTTACTCCAAAAGACTCTAATTGACTGGTAATATATTTTGCCGCTTTATTTGCTCCTTCCGTTCCCGTTTCACGACCTTCAAATGCATCTGACGCAATAATGTTCAGGTGTTTTTTCATTTCATCAACCGTGATAGTTTTTGCATAAGTGATGCCTTCTTTTTTTTCCATATAACCAGGCGGCGGGAGTTGTGCAAAAGCACTCAAGACAAAACAGGACAGCAATAGCGTTATAGTAAATGATTTCATTATATTCTAATTTAAATTGATTGGTTACTTATGATTTTATTCAAAAAACTTAAAGATTGTAGAAATTAAGAATTATTAGACTTGTTTGTAAACAAGTCTATTGTTAAACCAGACGTTAGACGTTTGAGAAACCTACCGTATGTACACAAGTGTTTTATTGCTTTTTATAAGCTTAAGGTTACGTTTACTAAACTTTTAAATTTTAGTAAACGTGGTTTTAAAGGAGATAAAAGCTATTTCCTATTTCCTGATTTTTTTAATTAATACTTGTGTGCATACCGTAGGTTTCAAAAACGTCAAACGTCTCATTGACCACGTAGAAATCATAGATAACCGATTGGTTGAATAATTTTACTCAAATTCTTTTATCCTCTTGATTGTTTCAACATTTTTCTACGAATGATAAAAAAAGAGAATAGATATATTAAAAAACAGAGAACTAAAGCTCGCTTCTCTCCTCTCTTCTTCAAAGAACTAGCAAGACATTTTTTGAACTCGTCTATCATGACGACCGCCTTCAAATTCCGTAGAAATAAAAGCTTCCACCATTTCAAGTGCCACCTCTTGACTAACATATCTTGCAGGAATACTAATAATATTAGCATTGTTGTGTTGGCGAGCCATCACAGCAATTTCAGTATTCCAACACAAGGCAGCTCTAACCGTTTGATGTTTGTTTGCCGTCATCGAAACGCCATTTCCACTTCCGCAAATCAACACACCAAGTTGAGTTGTTCCTTCTTCTAAAGTTTCTGCTACAGGATGAACAAAATCTGGGTAATCTACAGAGTCCAAAGAATTTGTCCCTTTGTCAAGTACGGTAATTCCTTTACTTTCTAATAATGCCTTAATTGCATCTTTGTATGGAAAACCAGCATGGTCACATCCAATTGCCATTGATTGAATTATCATTCGAATATTTATTAAGACGTTAGGAACTTCTAAGAAGTCTAACATTTTATTGTGAAATAAGAACTAATTCATACTACGGTACATTTTAGAAGTCAGCGGTCAGAACGCTACGCTGTCAGAAGTAAACAAATAATACAATTTATAGGTAGTTTTTATTTAATGACTTCTCAAATGTACAGTAGTATGGAACTAATTGTACAAACAAAGTTAATATAACGATTTGAAATTAAAATCATTATTTTTACAATTCATTGTCACTCAAATTAAAATCAGTTTTTATGTTAAATGTTTTTACAGACGAGTATTTTATGAGGCAAGCTTATCAAGAAGCGGAATTAGCTTTTGAAAAAGGTGAAGTGCCAGTTGGCGCAGTCATTGTTTGTCAAAACCAAATTATTGCTAAAGGACATAATTTAACGGAAAAATTAACAGACGTAACAGCTCACGCAGAATTGATGTGTATGACAGCTGCTACCGAATATCTAGGTAGTAAGTATTTGAATGATTGTACCTTATACGTTACGCTTGAACCTTGTACGATGTGTGCAGGCGCACTTGCATGGGCGCAATTAGGAAAATTAGTCTATGCAGCGAGCGACGAAAGACGTGGATTTTCTCGCCATTCAGAACGTGTTTTGCATCCGAAAACGGAAGTTGAACATGGTATTATGCAAGAAAAATGCAGTGAATTGGTGAAGGAATTTTTTCAACAAAGAAGATAAAATATTAGGTTCTTTGAAAAATCACGTGATAAAATATTTTTCGTAGAAAAAAACGCCTTGCCGTCTGCCGATTTCTGAAACTTCCACGGTATTTTTCAAAGAACCAAATATTACTACCTCATTGAAAACTTAATTTTCAATCTACATCAAATTAGCCGCTAGTGTTAGCCGCAATCATAGTGCAGATTCCAAATCAAGTTTGGAATGAGGTAGTATTTTTTAGATTAA
>CAZMEH010000991.1:0-2916 GCA_964564885.1 uncultured Saprospiraceae bacterium
AAAAAACGCCTTGCCGTCTGCCGTCAACCGTTCGCCGTCTGCCGATTTCTGAAACTTCCACGGTATTTTTCAAAGAGCCATAATTAATTTGGTGACTATTCAATAAGAGGAGGGAACAGAGAAACCTATTCAAGACCACTTTTAATAAAAAAATCCCTGTTCTCTCGTCTTGCTTCTCTGTTCTAAATAAAATCTTTAATCATACCTTATTACAATACCAAAATGCGTCAAATTAGTATTATTCTTTGCTTAATTCTTGCTTTTTCTATCCTCAGTTGTAAACGTTCTAATTCTAGCAGCACACAAATTGAAGCGGTCGTAAATTCTGATTCTGTTAGCCTTGACAATCGAAATCAAACGCCTGGCTTAGGTTACGAGTTTGTGAATAACGGCAAAAACCACGAAGCATCACTTTTTTCAAAATTATATCAAGACACCATTTTAACAGGAATTGAAATCTCTGCATCTGCTAAATTAAACGATGCTATAGAAGGTACAGAACGTTATTTACGTTCAAAAAAACGAACACATCGATTGTCCGATGATTTGAAAATAAGCGATTATCAAATTAAATCAACGATTGCAGCTATCAAAAATTGGCAAGTGAAAGGCGGCGAATTGAGCGATTTTGTAAAAATGTACCAAACGGATGGTGAAGATGGGAGAGGGAATGTTCATTTTACAGGCTATTATATTCCTGTTTTAAAAGTAAAGAAAACCAAAGACGAAATTTTTAAATACCCACTTTATAAAAAGCCAACGAATTGGAAAGGGAAAATGCCGACTCGTGAAGCGATTGATTTAGACAATGCTTTAAAAGGCAAAGGTTTAGAATTGTGTTATTCTGATAATCTGTTAGATATTTATATAATGCAAGTGCAAGGTTCTGGCATGGTAGAATACCCTGACGGTTCAAAAATGCTGCTTAGTTATGGTGGAAAAAATGGTCATTCTTATAATAGCTTAGGAAAATATTTAGTAGCTCAAGGTCATGTTGCTGCGGATAAAATCTCCTTAGATGCCATTAGAAAATGGACGACGGAAAACCCAGATAGTTTGAATTCGGTGTTGAATTATAATCCGTCTTATGTCTTTTTTAGAGAAACGAAAAACAAACCATCGGGTGCAGCAGGCGTGCCTTTGATTACAAAACACTCGGTTGCGGTCGATAAATCATTGATTCCTTTAGGTAGCGTGATGCTCGGAGAAGTGCCTGTTTTGAATGATGCAGGCGAATTAATTCGTCATGAATATCGCCTTCTTTTTGCGCATGACGTAGGCGGAGCAATCAAAAAAGGACATATTGATTTTTATAGCGGTGTTGGTTTAAAAGGCGAACGAGTGGCAAATGCTTTGCATCATTATGGTCGAGTTTGGGTGTTATTGGCGAAGTGATTTGTTAAACAAGATTTAAAATACACAAACCTATTATGAAATATTTTGATTTTACAGGTATCTCGGAAAAAGACATCGTTAAACATATAATCCATCATTTGAGACAACCAACTGCTAGTATAAATAGTTTGGTCAAGCTTTTACTAATTAATAAAGAGGATAACGAGACTGAATCAGATAACATAGTATTTATAAATTCTATTGGAGAAAGCGGACTTAGTAAATGAATTGAAAGAGGAAATGGAACTTTGGTTAGAAAACAATAAAAAATATTTGTAAACTGTTACTCAAGTAAATGAGTTTATTTAGGAATTTAAGTGAAATAGCAGCTTCTCACAATATCTTTCAACAGAAAAATCATCAATATCTTCCAAAGCATTTTTTGAAAAAACAGTATATTCTTCTGGTGTTATTTTATAAAAATACTCAATCGCTTTGCCGAAATCATTTGAATTTTGGCAAAGTGTTCCATTGAAACCATCAATAACGAATCGACGGTTTTCGCCAATGTCACTAGCAACTACGGGAATGCCACAAGATAAATACTGTTTCGCTTTGAAAGCAGATTTTGCTTGATTGAAAGGATGGTCGAGCATGGGCGAAACACCAATGTCAAATTGGCTAATCATTGGATAAAGCCATTTATCGTTTGACCAGTGTAGGTGTGTTGGGATGTTGATTTGAATATTTGGTTTGGATTTGAAGTAGTCACTGATTTCTTGCATATCGCTTTCTTTCTTAATGCCAATCAGCGTTAATTGAAATTGAAAGTTCAGCTCTAGTAATTGTGGAAATAGTAATTGATACATGTTTGCTTTATGCGAAAAGTCTTTTGAAACGTCATGTCCATTTCCAAAATCGCCAACCCAACCGACAGTAAATTTTTGATTCCTTGTCGTTTTATGATGTGAATGAATGGGAACAGGCGAAGTCAATTCTATAATATTCTGATTAAATTTAGAACAATAGTCCTTTAATACTTGGCTACTGACTGAAATGGTTTCACAGCGTCGTAAAAAGAAATGAAGTGTTTGAGTTGAGGTACGATAATATTCTGCGTCATCAATGTCACAAAGTGTTTTTCTTGAATGTACTATGATTAATACTTTCAATAGATTAGCGTACAAACGATTTGAAATAACTTTTTGAATAACAATTAGAGAACCGTCTTTCCTGAAAAATAATATAGTAAAAAAAATTTTCAAGAACCTTAAAATATCCTGCCAATTTCTTTCTGGGTAAATAAAGTCATTAGTGATTTTATGTTCTTGCTTTAACAACTCTAAAGGTAATTTTCCTCTATATCTAGTGCTTGGACAAGTTAGGTTATAAGGTGCAAACCAGTATATATGTTTAATTTTCATGGATTATAATGGGATTATTATCATTTGGAATTGTTTCCAAGATAAAGCGAGAATTTGACTTTTTAAAATAATTCTTGATATTTCGAGAAATTAAGGTATTTGTCACAGCTATTCAAAAAACATCATTTTTAAGTTGAAACAGCTTCATGGTGTTTTT
>CAZMEH010000992.1:0-3996 GCA_964564885.1 uncultured Saprospiraceae bacterium
AGGAAGTATCATTTTGATTTTTACAGGATTGGTTACTTACAACGGATTCTTAAAAAAAGAATACTTTGAAAAATACACCTTTGAAGTTGATAGAATTTTAATAGATAAAGAACGTCATCGGTTAATTACTTCTGGTTTCTTGCACCTCGATTGGATTCATTTTGGTTTTAATATGATTGCCTTGCTTTCGTTTAGTTCTTTATTAGAAATGTATTTTGGTTATTTAAATTTCACATTGATCTATTTTGGTTCATTACTAGGAGGTAGTTTATTAGCATTATATATTCATCGTTATCACGGAGATTACCGAGCTGCTGGAGCTTCGGGTGCAGTGAGTGGAGTTGTATTTGCTTCAATTATACTTTTTCCTCACAGTGAAATTGGTTTTATCCTTTTGCCTTTTTCAGTACCCAGCTGGATTCTAGGTTTTTTATTTGTGGTGATTTCTATCATTGGAATCAAAATAAAATTAGGAAATATTGGACATGAAGCACATTTAGGTGGCGCAATTACAGGTGTGTTGATATCGATTATTATGGAACCTAGTTTGGCGTTAGAAAACTGGTGGATTGTTTTACTGGTTCTAGTTCCAACCGCTGTTTTTCTAATAATAATTATTCGATTTCCTTCTTTTTTAATAATAGACAAAGGTTGGAAAGCCAGTTTGAAAACTATTCAACTGAAGCGTAATAAGAGTGCTTCGCCTAATCGGGCAAAAAAAGTGAATAGTCATTTAGCATTAGATGATATTTTAGATAAGATTAAACGAGAAGGAATGGAGAGTTTGAGTAAACGAGAAAAGACAGCTTTGGAAGAATGGAGAGATAAAATTTGAAAGATTGAGGTTTTGATATTCGAATAAATTAAACACCTACCAATCATTCTACACAATTCTTCGTGTTGTTATTGAAAGACGATTTTGAATCAGGGCAAAAGCATTTACGGATTGTTAGAAAAATCGTATCAACTGTTGATTTTTAATATCAAAACGAAATTAGACTTTTGCGCAATTTCAACAGATTTTTGAGTAAAATTCACGCATAATGTATAAATACCTTCTATTATAGAGGAAATTTTTAAAACATGTAACTCACTGTAAGTCAGCACATAGTATATAACATTGATTAAGTGCTTTTGCCCTGATTTTGAATAGTTTTAAAGAAAATGTAAATATTTTAAAATAGTGTGCAAGTTTTGAAAGGTTCGTGTCGTCATAGTTGTGTGCATTAGCAAAACAGTTCATGTTTAATAGAACATAAATAAATTGATATTGAAGCAAACTATTACATTTTAGGCACTACGGTGAAAAGTGTGGGTAGAATTTTATTTTTTAAGCACGTTAGTTAAAACTATGCACTTTCAGTTCATCTTCTAAAATGCTATTTTTTTGCTATAATGTTAAAATTAGCTTTAGAATTATGAAACTAAATGAAAGCCTAGTTTTGAAAAGAATGTATTTTAATACATTCGATGGTCTTTAGACTAAATACATGATTTTCAATCATTCCATAAACCTATGGACTTTCAGTCCATAGCTCGTTTATTCTATTCTCTTTTACTGAAATTTCAATTCTTTATATCAAATTTTTACCTGTAAAAGTAGGTTTAAGTAAATTGAGATTTCTGATTTGAGAACTTCTAAAAAACTAGAAATGTGTACCCACACTTTTCACCGCAGTGCCTGTTTTTTTAAACCACAAATATTTTGACTAATTCTCATTTTATGAAATATTCAATTTTCCGCTTTGGGAAATTTTAAACATGCTCTAAATTAAACAACGTTATTAACTTTTTACAAAAAAATTAAATATGAAAAGATATCTATTATTACTAGCAGCGATAATACCAACTATGGTATCTGCTCAATTTGACTTTTACGGCCCAGCTCCTTTTGGAGACATCTTGAATACTAGTTTTACCTCATCATGGACACCAAATGCTTTATCCACGATAGAAAATAAAAAGTATGTCGTTATTTTGGATGCAGCGACACAATCGAATGTCGTTTCAATTAATTCGACTAGTATCGAGCAAATTGAATACACGTCAATCACCAATATAACAGGTGCTAGTGCAACTTATGGCTCTACTTTGAGAAGTATTTTTCAAATTGTTGACGAAAACACCCATTCCGAAAATGACGCAGGCGGAGGTAGCGGAACATATACGCCGTTAAGTAGCTTATATAAAGTCAATCCTATTTTGCACAGCTATTTTAACCTAAATTCGGATGCGTCTTCGAACACGATTTCTACAGATGGAGGTTCGATATACATCACAGAACCTACGAATACAGGTTATTTGCTAATCGAATTTACAGGAACATCTTCCTCTACTCAAATAAAAGCAACGGAGCAATGGGTTTATAATTCCACAACTTTGAGCCTTGAAGAAGTAACAACTTGGACTGATCAATATCTCATGATAAACGGCAGTAGTTTGACATGGACTGCGAGTAGTGCCAACGCTTCTAATTTCTTTTTAGCGGATGCTACCGATTTATTTAATGTAGAAATCGCAAGCGGTTCTAGCTTTAATCCATTAGGTGTTACTTATCAAACTAATGCTACGGCTGAGATTCCGACAAGCATTGAGGTAATGGAAAATAGTGGCCTTATTACGAATTTACCTAACGATATTGCGTCAGTGCTTACCGCACAATTAGACAATTCTACAAGTGCTACGACTGCTGCAAGTAGTGTTTTAGATATCATTGAAACGACATTGACCACTAATGGCGCAGCATTGAGGTATCCAAAAGCATTTTATTTAGCACTAAGAGAAAATATGCTTTCTCATGTGGTGAATAGCTCGGACGTTTTTAATGCTAGATTAGATAACCGTACAGTAGAACACGTTTACTTTACAAATGAAGCTGATGCAAATGGCGTTTATCATCCTTTTATGGTTGTTGCTGCTCATGCAGTTTCGACTAGACCCAATTTATTAGTGGATGTAAATAGACCTCCTGGTGCTCAAATGGGTGTAGGTTACGCACAATCAACGGTTACAAGAAACGGAAAACTAGGTCAATTTTTAATCAAAATACCGCTTAAAGACTACGGACTTATCACGACTTTATTGGATAATGATTTGTCGGCTTATGGCGATTTAGCCTCAGATTTTGATGTGACAACTGGATCTACAACAACAAAAAGTGTTTACAATTATACAGGTTTGGCTTCTATCGGAGTTGCCGTCGATGGCGTAACTATTTATCCGGCACAAAACAATAATTTACGCTTTGCGGTAGCAGATGCCGAAGTGACGAGTTCGGGTATTCACGTTGGTGGTGGCTTAGAATTGCATTATCACGCTGATGGTCACGCCTTCACCGGAAATGGGATAAACCTTTATAATATTTCAGATTATACGGCAAAAGATCATCCGCCAGTGATTGGTATGTCTTATGATGGTATTGCTTTATTTGGAAGATATGAAACGTCTTTTTCATCAATGGACGGTTATAATGTTGCATTAGATGCGTTTGGCGGTCACGACCATGGTGACGGTTATGGCTATCATTATCATGCACATACGCAAAGTGTCACTTCTTCAACAGCACCAAACCCAACTTTTGATGAACATATTTTATTGGTTGGAGCTTGGAAAGGCAATATAAATGATATTCCAGGTTTTTTACAAGTCAAGGATAATCAATTGGGAGATGCAACTATAGGCCCTTTTGTTGGTTCAACTAGCACATTAACTTCTACAGAAGATTTAACTTTGGAAAATAAAGCAATTTATCTTTATCCAAATCCAACTCAAGATGAGTTATTTATTGATGTAAAAGACGCTTATAATTTTACTGTTTTTAATGCAGAAGGCAAATTGATGAAAACAATAAATATAAATTCAGGTATAACAAAAATCTCGTTAAGTGATTTAAGCAGTGGAGTATATTTTATAAAAATGAGTAATTTAAAAGATACGATTGTAAGAACGATAGTGATAGAATCGGAGTAATGAATTTTTAAATAATATCGGCATCTT
>CAZMEH010000993.1:0-1769 GCA_964564885.1 uncultured Saprospiraceae bacterium
ACTTTTGCCGCTTGAGTTCCGCCCATGACAGCAATTTTAGCTGTTGGCCAAGCAACAATTAATCTTGGGTCGTAGGCTTTTCCACACATGGCGTAATTTCCTGCGCCGTATGAATTACCCAATACAACGGTGAATTTTGGAACAGTAGAATTAGCCACCGCACTGACCATTTTTGCACCATCCTTAATAATGCCACCATGTTCAGAACGTGTGCCAACCATGAAACCCGTTACATCTTGCAAGAAAACCAAAGGAATTCGTTTTTGATTACAATTCATAATAAAACGAGTTGCTTTGTCCGCAGAATCCGAATAAATCACGCCACCGAATTGCATTTCACCATTCGCATTTTTAATTACTTCTCGGTTATTTGCCACAATTCCGACAGACCAACCATCAATGCGAGCATAAGCACAAACAATGGTTTTACCGTACCCTTTTTTATAATAAGTCAACTCAGAATTATCCACTAAGCGTTCTAATAATTCAACCGTTTTGTAAGGTTTGGTGCGCAGATCTGGGAAAATTCCAAATATATCATCTGGGTTTTTAGCAGGTAAAGCAGGTTTAGCGCGGTTAAAACCCGTTTCTTCGAACTTGCCCATTTTGTCCATCAAATCACGAATCGTATCCAAACAAGTTGCATCGTCTTTGACCTTGTAATCCGTTACGCCAGAAATTTCAGAATGCGTAGTTGCACCACCGAGCGTTTCTTTATCAACTGTTTCTCCAATCGCCGCTTTTACCAAATATGGACCAGCCAAGAATATAGAACCCGTTCCTTCAACAATCAAAGCTTCGTCTGACATAATCGGCAAATATGCACCGCCAGCTACGCAACTTCCCATGATTGCCGAAATTTGAGGAATGCCCATGCTAGACATTTTGGCATTGTTCCTAAACATTCTACCAAAATGCTCTTTATCTGGGAAAATCTCATCTTGCATTGGTAAATAAACACCTGCACTATCGACTAAATAGATAACAGGTAAGCGGTTTTCCATCGCAATTTCTTGCGCTCTAAGGTTTTTCTTTCCTGTAATCGGAAACCATGCGCCCGCCTTAACCGTAGCGTCATTGGCAACAATCATACATTGACGACCTTTGACATAACCGATTCCTGTAATCACTCCGCCAGCAGGACAACCGCCATGTTCTTCATACATTCCATAACCTGCAAATGCGCCAATTTCAAAGAAGTAACTTCCGTCATCCGTCAAATAATCAACCCGTTCCCGAGCAGTCATTTTACCTTTACTATGCTGTTTCTCGATTTTTTTCTTGCCGCCACCGTCGTGAATTTGGCGCAACATTCGATTCGTTCGAGATACGGCCATTTTCAAAGCGTCTTCATTCTTGTTATAATCTAAGGTGCTTTTTTTCATATTCTTAAAATCAGTATTATTTCAGATAAGGTTTTTAGACGATTTATATTATTAGGTAAATTTAATTGTATTTTCTCTAAAATATTTAGAAAAATGAGACAATATAGCAGATAGTCGTAATTTTGTAGTTAAATGTAGAAGTCAGATGTGAGACCGCTTCGCTGCGAGAACGCCTACGGCTGTCAGAAAAAGATTTTTTTTAAAAAAAAATACTACTGATGAAGAAAAGTCATCAGGTGAGTTTTTGTTTAACTTGTTAGTCCAAATTTAGATTAATCAGTTATACACTTCACTCATCTGATGACTAACCTTTAACTTGGATTAGTATAATTTCTGCGGTTCGACCTGTCCCGACCTGTCCCGATTTCTCGGTGATTTCTCGGT
>CAZMEH010000994.1:0-2219 GCA_964564885.1 uncultured Saprospiraceae bacterium
TCTTTGTGTCTCCGTGTTTCAAAATAAAACTACTTTTGACCATTTACAAAAGCATCCGCACGAACTTTAGCATTTTGACGAATATTAAAATAGAACAAATTGTATTCCGCATAATGCCAACGCTTCACACACAAAAGCGACGCACCAAAAACCTTTGGCGTACCAATCCAAACCATACCGTCTTTTACTTGTGCGTCAGAAAGATTTGGCTTGTAATTGAACTTACTATAAACAGCGCCAAGGTTATCATCATAACTCGCATAAGTATCGTCAATCTTCCAGTTTAAAGGATTGGTAGCTACAGAATACTTCAACTCTTTGTCCCAATTTTCTGGGTAATAGTCTTTAGCGTAAGCGTTCCAAGTGCAAAAACAGCCTATTTGTTCTGGCGTTTCGCAAGCGGGAATACTTTTAAAAGCATCGGTTCGAATGGGCATTCCAACCAAATAAGCAGCAACTAATTGCTTTTGCAAAGGCATTCCATCGAAGTATTCTTTCAATAAACGTTCGGTATGATTTGTACCTTGACTATGCGACGCAATGATGATTGGACGACCATTATTGTAATGTCTTAAATAATGATCAAATGCTCTTTTAACATCTTGATAAGCCAATTCAAAAGCTTCCTTTGCACTTTCTTTCTCTGCTGTTTCGTAGTAAACATTCATATGCGCTTGACGATAACGAGGCGCATAAATTTTTGCAGAACCATTGAAAACACTTGCTTGATTCAATATCGTAGAACCGTCAATCCTTACGTTCGTTTCTGCATCAAAAATATCCGCATTCCATGCCGTGTCACCTTTTTCTGTCCCGTCATAGATAGTTGGATACACAAAAAACACATCAACTTTGGCGAGTGATTGTTCGTCTTTTATATCAAAAGGGACATCAACGGGCAAACTATCTGCCAAATCTTTCTTGTCTGGATGCGCTGCCCAATCTCGCAAATTGGTGTAATCTGGCGATGCTGGCGTTTTATATTCTGAGAATTTTTTGGTTGGATAATATTGGTTAGAAGTCGTTTTACAGGATTGAAAAATGACTAATATGGCTAATATTGGAAGAAGGAATGATTTCATTTTGGTTAGAATATTTGCGTTAAAAATAGTGATATTATTTTAACAGTAAAGGTGAAAAGAATTGGTTTAAGATGAGAATAGACTTCTGAGTCTTGCTCAAAAGTCTATTCCTATGTTTTATTATTTTTGTAGCTAATACCGATAATTATCGGTAGTTTTTACGTTTAGTTGGCTCTGATGTATGTTCCTTTTTTTGGTGGTACTCTTTTAGTAATGATGGTTTTTATTTTACCATCTTCCGTAATTTTATATCTTTCTGTTGCGGTTTCGTTATAGGTTTCCATTTTATCATTGACGTATCTTCTACGTTTAGAAACGACTGTCTTTATCATTAATAAATCTTCTCCAATAACACTTTTAGTTAATTGGTAATAACCGTCTTTTGTAACCGTTTTTAACGAAAGTAAACGCTCAAAGTCCTTTATTTTGGGATCTTTGTTGTACGATGCTAATACGTATTCATCAACAGAGTTTGAAGTGCGACTCATGTAAGAGCGAATACCATAAGTAACTAAAACAAAATTTTCGTTTTCGTAAACTACATCTTTGAAATAGTGTCTATTAGGTGGCATTCTACTGTACATAGAACGGGCTAATCCAGAAATAAATACACTAAAACGATGCGAAATGATTTTATCGGAATCGGTTGATTTAATTTGAATTGAACCATCGTCAACTCTTTCTTTTTCTATTAAAGCTGTTGATGTGGTAATCTCGTAGGGTAGTTCGGCTTTGTCAAACTGACTGATAAATTCTTCAAAAAGTTGTTCGCCGCCAGCTTCTTCTTTTGGCAAAAGCATGAAACTTAGCAAAATGACAGATGAACTTACTGTAAATATTAATAGATAAAATTTTAAGTTTTTCATTTGTAGCTGGTTTATTGTCAATGGAAGAATTAGTAATACAACGTTAATAAGTAGTCAATTATTTTTAGTTGAAATAACTTTAACACACTGAATAAGATGCCTTTATATATTATAACTTATGTTACGCAGAGTTAGCCTCATCTTTTTCCAGCTAAAAAGAAGCAAAAAGCCGTCGAATTACGCCTCCACTCATTCTTCTTTGCTGTTCGCTAAACTACGAGGCGTAATTAGGCGATTTTCGGTAAAACCGAAAAGCAGCAAAAAAGAATGG
>CAZMEH010000995.1:0-2034 GCA_964564885.1 uncultured Saprospiraceae bacterium
TATTTAACTGGCGTTCCTTACTGGTTATCTGTTCTTGGTTAATCCTTATCTCAAAGTCTCTATTTTTTTATTTAAAATTTTCAATCTTAATTTTTCTACTTAACAAGTCTGTTAAATAATCTTTATTCACTAATTTTACGTTATCTTTTTATAAGAACAAAGAAGCGAGATTTGCACAAGCAAAAAAACAGGGTTGATTTTTATCAAAAAAAACCGCTGTTCTCTCTTCTCTCTGTTCTAAATAATTATGATTAAAATTAAAAGATGCAACGTAGTTTAGAAACGAAGTGGATAGAACAACTAAAAGAAGGTAATAAAAAGGCTTATGAAACTATTTTCAAAGCTTATTATAAATCTGTCTTTTTGAGTGCGTTGCGTATTACAAAAGATAAAAATACCGCAAATGACGCTTGTCAAGAAGTGTTTTTAGAATTGTGGAAAAATCGTAATAAGCTCAATATTACAACTTCACTCAAAGCATATTTGCATCGAGGCGCAGTTAATCGAAGCTTGAATATTATCAAGTCTCGAAATCGTCATGCTGGTCAAAATTTGGAACAAACCGTAGAACCTGCGACAAAAGCGGACACGCCAGAGCAAATCACCGAATACAAAGAATTAAAATCTACCATAGAAAAAGGTGTTCATCAGTTGCCTGAACGTTGTCGTTTGGTTTTTGTATTGAGCCGTTACGAAGGCAAGAAATATAAAGAAATTGCGGAAATTATGGGTATTTCTATAAAAACGGTCGAAAATCAAATGCTTAAGGCTTTACGCACACTTCGAGCCATTGTAAAAGAATATAAGGCAGTTGATAGTTGATAATGAAAAAAAGTTGAAGCGGACGTAGGGGCAAACGGGATTTGAATTGTCTTAACCTTGAGAAACTAGATTTAAATTTATGGAATGCCTGTGGCGAGCATTCCAATTAGAAGAAAATTAATATGAATGAAGATTTTTACATATCATTAATTTATAAACAACTCGACGACGAATTGTCGGCTACCGAGTTGATACAGCTCTCTGGTTGGCTGGCTTCAAATTCTGAAAACAAAGCGTTAGCAGATGATTTGAAAGCTGCTTATGAATTGAGTGACGATTATCTTCTGGATGAAATGGAAGATATTGACGTTGACGCAGCTTTTGCACATCAAATGGAATTGATTGGAGCGGAAGAAGTTGAAGAAGAGCATAAAATTCCGTCAATTGAGCCAAAAAAAGAGAGCGCAAAAATCGTTCAAATGCAATCAAAAAACCGTCCTAGCGGTTTGTATCGTTATTTGAGTGTAGCGGCGGCGGTTGTTGTTTTAGTGGTGGCTGGTTGGTGGTTTTCTGACTTTGGTGAAAATAATTCTGCTAATCCTCAGATGGTAGAAACAACAAACGAAGCAAAGGAATTCACACTTTCTGATGGTTCTGTCGTGAGTTTAGGAAAAGATAGTGAAATCAAAATTGGCGATTTTAATGATAAAAATAGGCTAGTTAAGCTAGTAAAAGGTGCTGCAAGATTCTCTGTCACTAAAGATAAAGGAACATTTGTTGTTGATTCTAAAAGTGGAAGCGTTACTGTTTTGGGAACTATTTTTAATGTAACGACAAAGGAGAATAGTTTAAGAGTAGAAGTAGAAGAGGGAAAAGTTCGAGTTAACCCATCAACGACAGGATATATTAATTCTGATGTAAAGGTTGAATTAACAGCACAGGAAGCGGTTGAATTTTCAAATGGAACATTTATAAAATGGAATAAAGCGGATAATACAAAGCGTTTTGAGTTTAAAAATGTGAATGTCAAAACGATTACTACATTTCTTGAAAAGCATTATAATGTCTCTATTGAAGTCAATGAGAATCTTGAAAATTGTCAAATGACTTATATTTTTAAAGCCAAAACTTTAGAAGAAATTTTAAAAACAATTGACGAAAATATCGGTAGTTCAACTTCTAAAAAATCAAATGGTTCTTATGAAATGGATGGAAAAGGATGCAAAGAAAACAATTGAATAATTGAACAAAGGAATACTTGAATGTAGAAGT
>CAZMEH010000996.1:0-10798 GCA_964564885.1 uncultured Saprospiraceae bacterium
AAGATTTATTTCGTAATATAATATTTCAAGCTAAACTATTTAATTTCACTTCTTTAATTCAAAAAGGAATACAGTAAAAAATAAAAAAAATACAGTATAATTATATGAATTTTTTATCAAATAAAGGGCTTTCGTGTAAAATATTATATTACGAAATAAATCTTAAAAACCTTAATTAATGAAAATTTTAATCGTGAATAGTCGAGGACACTGGATAAATGGATGGATGTCATTTCCAGAAAGTTTAGACATTGTACTTAATGTATTAAACAAAACGGGATACGAAGTCAAGTCAGTTGAAGTTACCTCGTTCAAAGAGCTAGATGACGTATTGAAACAAACTAATCCAGATACTTTAGTTTGGGCAAATGCCTATTGGGTCACTGGTAAAAATGGAAAACTCCACGGATTACTTAAAGAAATACAGAAGTATAACTTGCCGATGATTGGCTCGAATTCTGAAACACTTTCCATACTTTTAGAAAAAGATACTTGTCAGAAAATCTTAAAAGAAGGAAATATTCCGACTCCCGATTATCTAATCATTGACGAATCTAATAAGGATAAAGCCAGTGATTTGATTAATAATATCACGTTTTCTTTTCCTTTAATTATAAAACCGACAAAGGAATCTCGCTCTCAAGGTGTGACAAAAGTAAATAATAGACAAGAAGCAATAGATACGATTGAAACACTTTCGCATAGGTTTCCCAATAGTAATATTATCGTAGAAGAATTTCTACCAAATAATGATGTGACTTGTGGCTTCTTGAAACTAGGTCATGAAATCATGCTATTGCCCAGTTATATTGTTGTAGAAGGACTCGATTATTCAACCGATATTATTAGTGAGGCTCATTACGCATTACCACTTTTTTCCTATGAACAGCAAGTGATTACAGATGATATTGTCTTATCTCAACTACGAAAACATATACCTAATGTCGTTAGTTTGTTAGGTATAAATAATGTGACTCGAATAGATGGAAGATTAGACAAAAATGGCAAACTAAAATTCTTTGATGTTAATGGAATGCCCGGGCTAAGTTATCCTATTTCGGGATTAATCAAACAGTGTTTTTCTCATTTTCCGACTTATTCCGAGGATTATATATTTGAATGTTTACTAAATACGATTGTTATCGAAAACTTTGAGCAACACGATATATTTGTGCCACTTTCTATTCGCAAACATCAGCTTTTTAACTTAAAAAGTGATACGACGATTAAACTAAAGATCGATGTTAAAAAAGAGGTTAATTCTCTGGTAGGTTAATTATAATAAAGGGTTCTTTGACAATTTTTGCCAAAATGAATATTTCTGCTATCCAATATGGCAGTAATTATCAAAGAGCCAATTATAATAGAGAAGTTATTTAAAGATTCGTTGACGATTTTTTTAACAACTTCTTTATTTTGCCTTTCGTACAACTTGATAAAATCAATATATTTTTGGTTCTTTGTTCTACAATTCAAAAATCAAAAACCATTTTATCACGATGAATAAGACGTTATATATTATTATCGCAGTAATTGTACTCGCAGGAGGCGCATACGTTTATTCCGCTACACAGGATTCTAAAGAAAACAATAGTTATACGGTTGAAAAGCTCGATTCAACGGATTCTGATGCCGATGATTGTAATGACGATTTTACGATAGAAGTCGATCCAGAGGAATTAAGGTTGAAGGATTATACTAATCTAAATGCGACACTTCGAGGAGGTGCTGCTAAGGTTGTGAATGGTAAATTGAATTTATCTCGTCAATCAATAAGAATACTTCCTAGCGAAATTACTGAACAGGATTGTATCAAAGAGATTAATTTGAATAGAAACGATATTGCTGAATTTCCAATGTCATTACTTGATATTGATAAGTTGCGCAAAATTGATTTATCTGAAAATGTGATCACAGCGTTTCCTTCTTTGAAAGAAGAATCTTCCATTATCTCTTTGAAATTGACTGGTAATAATATATCTAGCGTTTCTAGTGCGGATTTATTGAAGTTTAAAAACCTGGAACATTTGTATTTTAAAGGAAATAAAGACTTAAAGGATTTACCAAAAGAAATTACACAATTAAAGAAATTGAAAAATCTTGACTTGCGTAAAACTGCGCTTGCTAGAGATTATGGTAAAATTAAAAAGTTACAAAAAGCAATGCCAAATACTAGTGTTTTTTACTTTTCGAAAAAGTAAAAGAGTTCCATTATTTTTTCCATTGTACATTTTGACTCAATCAAAAATTGTAATAAATTTACTCAATACCTTCTTTTAAGGCACTACGGTGAAAAGTGTGGGTAAACACTTTTCACCTTTAGAGCTTTTCAAATAGAGAAATTTCAATGTAACTAAACCTACTTTTACAGGAATGGCTTTAATATAGAAAATTGTAAAACTCTACCCACACTTTTCGCCGTAGTCCCAAATAAATAATCAATAAATTCAATATCATAACCTAATGTTTTGCTGTCTGTGTTCCTGCTCTTCTTTGAAGCATTACAACCGATGAACAGTATTAAGACTAATGCTAATTGAATGTATTTCATAATTTGATTCCCTGAAAACTATTATAAAATGTAAAAAACGTCATAGTACTATACATTTTTTTAGAAGAGAGAACAGAGAGCAGAGGTTTTTTTTATTGATAATCAATCAATTAGAAATTTTAATTTTTGTCTCTGTTCTCTCTTCTCTGCTCTTTTTTCTAAAATGTATAGTACTATAAAAAACAGATAAACACTGTACCGTTTGCCGTCAGCCGTCTAAAATCACTTCGCCTTTTCAATCAAAATATTTGGCGGCTCAAAACGCTTACCATATTTGGCGCAAAGTTCTTTCGTTCGTTCCAAGAATTTATTGACACCATAATCATTGACATATTGCAAAACGCCGCCTTTGTGCGCAGCAAAGCCCCAGCCGTGAATACTGCCAATATTGACTTCCTCGACACTAGCAACAACGCCTGTATCCAAACATCGCATCGCTTCTAATGCTTGTACAAACATCAATCGCTCGATAATTTCGCATTTTGGCATCGGTTTTATTTCTGTATGAAAATGCGTTGTCAGTTCTGACCAAAGCTGTTTATCATGACCATTGTAATCATAAAACCCTTTTTGGCTTCTCTTTCCTAATCGGTCATGATCGTTGACCATTTGACGTAGGATTTGAAGTTCATCATTGTACCAATAAGAATCTCCGATGTATTTTAATTTCTGTTCTTCAAACTTCAAGGTATTTGCAATAGACATATCATCCATCATCGCAAGCGGCCCTTTTTTCATACCGTGATTGATTGCCGTTTGTTCAATCACCGCAGGCAAACAGCCATCTTTTAGTAAAGCAATACCTTCGATAGCGTAAGCTTCCATGACACGAGTCGAGAAAAATCCTCTACGATCTTGTATAACAATCGGGATTTTGCGCAAGCTTCTAACAAAGTCAATTGCTCTTGCAATCGTTTCTTCAGATGTTTTTACGCCACAGATAATTTCCACTAATCGCTCGTGTTCAGCAGGATGAAAGAATTTTAAACCAATAAAATGTTCTGGTCGTGTTGTTTCTTTTGCTAATCTTGAAATAGACAAACTTGACGTATTGCTCGCCATCATTGCGAATTCGTCCATGTAGTTATCCGCTTCTCGAATGACTTTCGACTTGATGGCTACATTTTCAAAAACAGCTTCTATCACTAAATCGCATTCGTCAAAATGCTTCACGCTATTCGTTGCGGTTATATATTCTATTGCCTTTTTAGCCTCTGCGCTTGTAATTTCGTTTTCAGATGCTTTCTTTTCTAAAATCCTACTTGCCTTCGTTTTTCCTCGTTCTGCAACCGTTTTAGAAACATCCTTTAATACCACTTCGATGCCAGCAGCAGCAGAAATAGCCGCAATTGCAGAACCCATTTCACCTGCGCCAATCACACCAATTTTTCTTGGTCTAAATCTTCCGAAACCCTTTGGTCGAGATTTTCCTGCTTTAATCGCATTCAAATCATACCAAAACGTACGCATCATATTTTTAGCTGTTTTGCTCAATACTAATTCTGCAAAACGACGACTTTCCATTTTGGAAACAGTATCAAAATCAAAGGCAATTCCATTGACCATAATATCTAAAATAGCCGTTACCGCAGGAAAATTTCGTTTGTATCGCTTCACTGTTTGCGCAGAAGTCTTGGCAATCCATTCCGCTGTAGCTGGTGTTCGGACATTATAAGCCGAATAACCGCCTTTCTTTTTGTCCCAAGGCTGTGTGATGCCTTGATGCGTCAATATCCATTTTCTAGCTTTAGGAATTAATTCGTCAACATCATCAACTAAATCATCCACTAATCCTAAATGGAATGCTTCTTCTGCTTGCAACAGTTGACCTTCTGAAATAATAGGAAATGCTTTTTTCATTCCAATCATCCAAATCAACCGACCAATTCCGCCGCCGCCTGGAATGAAACCCAAATGCACTTCTGGGAAGCCAATCAACGTATGCGATTCGTTCAACGCAATTCGATGATGACAAGCCAAAGCCAGCTCAAACCCTGTACTCATAGACTTTCCATTAATCGCAGCGACTACAGGCACATCAAGCGTTTCCAGCCTTCTGAATATATGTTTAAGGTCTTCTGAATAATTATAAATCAGCTCCGCATCGTCTTTTGTCGCATTGTATAAATAATCTAAATGACCACCTTCAACAAAGTTTTGCTTATCCGAAGTGATAATAACACCTTGGAGTTGACCACTTTTTAGCTCTTCATCCAACTGATCGAGAATAGGTACTAATGTCTTTGCGATACTATGATTAATAACATTACGAGTTTGACCTTTCATGTCTAAAGTCAATTCAACAATATTATCAATTCCTTTTTTATATTTTATCATTGCTTTATGTTTCGTTTGTTTTCGTCGAAAATTTACTCAATTTTACTAGAAGTATCAAAGATAAATTTTAAACATATTCTAATGGCTTCCTTTTTTTTATTAATTTTGGGAAATTGGCAAGTTTCAGGTACAAAATCAATACAAAACTTTTAATGAAAAATATTTTACAAAAAACAGCAGCCTTCTTCAAAGAAATCTTTTTCTTCCTTAGCAGCAAAATATTTCTAAAGAATATCATACCAATGATAATTTTGGTAGTTGGCTTTTTTGCTTTAGCTTATTTTTCATTAAACTGGATTACTTTTCATGGCAAATCTACAGAAACGCCAGAAGTTGTTGGTTTTAATTTTAAAGAAATCAAGAAAAAATACAGCGATTTTAGTTTTCATATCGACTCCGCTGTTTATGATAAAAAAATAAAGCCATTCACAATTATCACACAAGATCCATATCCTGGAGAAAAAATCAAAGGGAATCGAACTATATATATAACGGTTAGTCCAACAACACCTCCTATTATAAACCTTCCCGATATATATGGAAAAAGACTTGAGTTAGCTTTAAGGGCATTAAAAGCTGCAAAATTTACCGCTAAAATACATCGTTTTGAAGATGACAAAGCAGATTCTACTATTTTAAAAATGATTTATTTCAATCCTATAACAGGAGATAGTACAGTTCTAGCCAAAGGAAGAAATGCAGCACATTTACCCGAAGGTTCAACCGTTCATTTGGTTGTTGCTCGTGGATTGGGTGCTCAGGTTCTTTTACCAGATTTAACTTGCAATACTTACGGCGTTGCTCAGTTTTTGCTAGAAGGCTCTAATTTGAAAATTGGAAATGTATCTACTGACGGAATTGTAACCGATTCTAGTAATGCTTACATTATTAAACAAAATCCTGCATACATGACAGATAGGATGATAGAAAAAGGGCAAGAAGTTGATATTTGGCTATCTAATACGCCGCCAGCAAAATGTAATATTGATGCTACTGATATAGATTCAGATGATTCTAATCCCGCTGATACAGATACTAAACCTCAAACTAATAAGGATAACTTTCCATTGAATATAAGGTCGGGAGGTAATAATGAATAGATTTCTAAAAAAATTAATTTGATTTTATCACTAGACCGACTCAATATTTGAATCCTAAATAAGTATTTCAGAAATTTATCAACTCCTTTTATTCTACCTTTGTATCACAACTTAGCATATTAACCGTTATACTATCGTTAACTAAAGAATGTACAAAGAATAAGTTATACTTGACTTATTCTTTGCATGTTCCTAAACGGTTTCAAATATAAATTGTCAAAAATTATAAAGTGAATAAATATCGCTTTCTAATTTTTAGAAGACACAAATTTTGAATAAACAACTTACCAGATGAGATATTGGTTTTTTATTTTATTCCTCTTAGGATGTTCTACTTTTTCTACTGCCCAACAATTGAACACTGTTTCTTTTGATTATAACCTTGCCTTAAAAGATGCTGCTCAACAGCTAGATAATGAAATTCGTAAAAGCGGTAATTTATTTGATACAATTGCCTTACCTTTTATTGATGATTTTTCTTACAATGGGCCTTATCCTGATACGGATTTATGGTTAGACAATTCGGTTTATATCAATTCTACCTTTGCGATTGATGCGCCTACTATTGGCGTAGCTACTTTTGATGGTGCAAATTATCAAGGCGCACCTTATGCTAATTCTGGTCAAGGAAGCGCAGATACATTGACTTCAACAGGTATAAAATTAGCAGGAAAAACTTCTGGTAGTAATATCAATCTTAGTTTCTTTTACGAACCAAAAGGCTATGGAGACAAGCCAGGAAGCAACGATATATTAATGGTGGAATTCAAGGACGATAATGATACTTGGGTTCAAGTTTGGTCACATATTGACACAACTAGTCTTGCTGATACACCGAGTTTCAATTTTGTAACGATTTCTATTAATGACAATAGTTACTTCTATGATGGCTTTCAGTTTAGGTTTAGAAATGAGGCAACTTTCACAGGTTTTCGTGATATGTGGCACGTCGATTATGTTCGAGTAACAGAAGGACAAACGCCTAGTACGACGCTTGATGATGTGGCATTTAATAAACCAGCGGTTTCTATTTTAGGAACTTATACAGAAATGCCTTGGGCGCATTTTAAAGGTTTTGAAGTGGACGAATTAGACACTCAAAGTGAAATGAGTTTATATAATCATTTCAATTCTACTCAGCAAGTTCGCCCAGCTCGTTATAAAGTAAATTCTCTTGATGGTATTTTAAATTTTGATGAAGAAACACTAGATTTTGGTTCTGCTCCAATTAATGGTAACATTCCAACAGGACTTACATTTATAGATAGTGTAATGGCAACGGTTGAATACAATTCATTGTTAAGTGATTTACAAGGTTATACTGCAACTAGTCCTGTTACGTTAGATGTTCAACTGAATATTACACCTGCGAATGAGCAAAATACAATTGTTCCTGTAGTTCGTAATAATTCAATTAATCGGGAGATTGTTTTTGATAATTACTTCTCTTACGATGACGGAACAGCCGAAACAGCCGTAGCAGCAGGTAGAATAGGCGATCAATTTGCCGTAAAATTCCATGCTAATGTGGCAGATTCATTGAAAGCAATTCAAATCAATTTGCCTCGTTTATCTGGAAATATTACCAATCAGCGAATTAATTTAAAGGTTTGGATTGATGACATTAATGGAACGCCAGCTTATCAACGCAACTTCGTGCAAGCCGTTTATGTAGATACGGTTCAGAGTTGGACGACTTATTCCTTGGATTCAAATGCATTATTGATTCCAGCTGGTAGTGATTTTTACATTGGCTGGCAACAAGCAACTACGCCACCGAATATTAGTACCTCTTTTCTGATTGGTTATGATAGAAATACAACGAAAGGCTTTAGTCAAATCTTCCAAAATGTTGGTGCAGGTTGGCAAAGACTAGATACCGTAAGCATTCAACCACGGAAGGGTTCTATTATGATTCGTCCGATTGTTGGAACGGGTAATTATTTTTCTACTTCATCAAAAAAAGTTAAAGCAGAAACGATCGACTTCCGTTTATATCCAAATCCAGCTCGCACTCAGTTAATGATTGAATTAGTTGATAATGATTTTGAAAATTACAACTATCAAATATTTAGTACAACGGGTGTTTTAATACAAGCTGATCAATTATCTAACCGTGTCAATGTTGGTGATTTGTCTAATGGTTTATATCTTATTCGTTTGAGAAATACAACTTCAAATGTTTCTGAAATACAGAAATTCATGATTTTGAAATAGTCTTTCAGTAGGATTTTTAAGCAAAAAATAAAGGACAGGGAGAGATACAACACGTTGTATTTCTCCCTGTCCTTTTTGGTTGAAATGTCTTATTAAATAACTCGATCAAGTCTGATTATTATTTTTTAAACTGCCACTGTTGCGTCATAATGTATTAAATATTTTTCATTTCAATCAATTAAACATAGATTTCGGCTGTCAATACTAACTATACGTAAAATATTGACTATTTATACTTGAAGTAGCAATAAAAGCCATTTTAAAACATTTTTATAACAAGCAAACAAATGGCATACACCTTGCAACTACGTGATTAAGTGATTAAATACATTTTTAAGAACCAATTCTATGAAACAATACATCTCATCTATCATTTTCATCCTCATTCTCGTTGTGTCCGCTCAGGCACAGGAAAAGATAGATGGCTGGTTAGTTTTCAATACAGGTAATTCAAGCATTCCAAACAATCACGTTCGTGATATTCAATTCGACAAAAAAGGCTATTTGTGGTTAGCAACTTGGGGCGGCGCATTATCCCGTTTCAATCAAGATGATGGTAGCTGGAAGTTTTACAATCAAGCAAACTCAGCAGTTCCAGGAAGTTACATTAACCAAATATTTATAGATAAATCTAATAAAATTTGGGTCGCAGCCAAAGAAGGTTTTGGTTCTTTTGATGGTCGAGAAATTTGGGAAAGCGTCAGAATGCCTAATGGCGTAGAAGCACAATCTATTGCAGTGAACGCAAGTGGCGTTGCATTGATTGGAAGTGTAAAACATGGCTTGTTTATTTATTCTAAAGATAAAATTCTTTCTAAGGTTTGGGGCGAAGACAATAACGTTGATGCTGGTGTAACAGATATTACTTTTGATGATAAAAATAATGCGATTGTCTGCACTCGTGTTGGTTTGCTTCGTTTTTCGGTTGTTCCCGGTGGAATGTATACTTCTGTTCATAAAAAAATAGGCGAGTTTCATTGTACTAAAGCTGAATATGATAAGAAAACCGAAACCATTTGGGCAGTTGAAGGAAAAAACTTAAAGGTTGTAAAGTATAAAAAAGGTAAATGGAAAATTTACAAACACACTACGCCTGATCTTTATATGTCAATCAATCGAAAACCAGAAACTTATCACGTTAGTGAATTATGTTTAGTGGATAGCAAGCGTTACAGAATGGCTATTGGCACCTATTTTTTTGGTGGAATCGCTGTAAATGGTGGACGATATTGGGGCAGTATAGTTACGCCTTATTCTAATGTAAATATGACTGGCGGCATTGAAGCTTTAGCGCAAGATAAACGAGGTTCGCTTTGGGTTGGTACTTGGAATCACGGTTTGATGGTGCGAGTCGGCGAAAATATTGAAGATATTACAAAGGAAATCATAGAACTTACCGACGAAGAATTACAGTTGTCAGAAGAGGAACAATTAGTCATTATAAAAAACCGTAAAGAACAGAGAAAAATGGTTCGCACTCGGAGTGTGGAAGTTAAAGACACCATTTATAGTTCGACTAGAGATGTAGATATTTTAGTTTGGGATGCACAGAAAGTGGATGGAGATACGGTTTCTTTAATGCTGAATGGTGAGTTTATTCTTGAAAACCATCCACTTTCTAAAGTACCGAAACGACTAAAAGCAACACTTCAACCAAAGAATAATCAATTAATTCTTTATGCACATAATCTAGGAACTATTCCTCCTAATACAGCAAGTATTTCAATCCTTCACCTCAATAGTCAACAAGAGGTTAATTTGATGTCAGATGAGAAAAAATCACAAGCCGTTATCGTTATTCATGATGTTTTTGAAAGCATCAGCCCTGTTGGTGATGAAAATAAATAATACATCACTGAATACAATAGTACATTTAAAATCTTTAAAAACGCCTTAACTGCTGATTATCAAAATATTACACATTCCATTATATTTTATTATTTGATTTAGATAAATAAATATTCTTTTCTCCTCTGGTTTGGTTCTAATTTTGTCTAATTTTAATGACGTTTGAATGATAAAAATCATCAAACACAAATTGTAATCACACAGAAATTGAAGATATAATGTTTGGAAATAAAAATAAAAATAAATCACCGGATAAACCTATGAGTAATAATTCAAAAAAATCCAATGCCGCATCAAACGCAATCTCTAGTGCTTGTGTTATCGTAAAAGGAACGGTTATAGAAGGAGATTTTAGATCGCCTAATGATACTAGAATGGACGGAACAGTTATAGGAAATATAAATTGTGCGGCTAAAATCATTATGGGTGCAGAGGCAAGGGTTGAAGGCAATATCGATACGCTTCAAGCTAGAATTTCTGGTTCTTTCTCTGGAGAATTAAGGGTTAAAGACTTATTGCAACTTGGAAATACCGCAAAATTGGATGGAATTATTAATACCGCTCAACTTGAAATGGAAGAAGGCGCAACGGTAAACGGTACTTTGAAGGTTGGTAAAGAGAAGTAAACAGCCTGCAGCCTGTCCCGACCTGTCCCGAAATCTCGGTGAAACCTCGGAGATTTGCAGTTGGCTAAATATATTAAAGATGGTTCTTTAACAATTACTCGGTCAAGCCTCGTGAGAGA
>CAZMEH010000997.1:0-2600 GCA_964564885.1 uncultured Saprospiraceae bacterium
GGCGTACAAGCTTGTGAAGCCGTATCTCCAAACTCCGCTATCGGTTCTAATAAATTCACATCATCTGTAAAAACATGCGAACAGCCGTTTGATGAGGTTGCAGTCAACGAAATGGTATAAAGCCCGAGCATCGAATAAGTATGTCTTGGGTTAAATAAGGTAGATGTATTTCCATCTCCGAAGTCCCAAGAATAAGTAGTTGCAAAAGCAGACCGATTAATAAACTGAACCGTTGACAAACTATCACAGGTAAAATCCGTCGTGTAATCCGCAATCGGAGGCAAGACTTGAATGGTATCTAAAAATACAACCGTATTTGGACAACCATTATATTCTGCTGATAACGTAATCGTATATGTTCCCGTGTCTTGATAAGCATGAACTGGGTTTGTGTCTATTGAATCCGTCGTTCCATCTCCAAAATCCCAAACAAAGTCCGTGGCATTGGTATCAGAAGTATTTGTAAAGATAACTGGCGTATTCACACAACTTGGATCTGGACTGGCAGAAAAACTCAGGCTTGGAATTGTTCCAACTAATATAAAATCAGGTTTAATAACCGTATCCATACAGCCAGAACTGTTTGTTACTATCAATGTAACATCGTATTCTCCCGTATTTGAATAACCATGAGAAACGGTATTCGCTAATATTGGAAATTCATCACCATCACCAAAAAACCAATGCGTATCGGTTAATGGAGAACCAGATATTGTTTGATTCGTAAAATTAACCGCTACGGGCAAACAACCTTGTGTGACATCACTTGAAAAATCAGCTACTAATGTTTGGATTTCAATCGTATCCATAGTGACCGTAGTCGTACAACCTTGTCCGCTAATCAATACTAAATCAATTGGGTAAACACCTGGATTATTGAAAATATGTGTCGGTGTCGTTTGATTTTGTGCCGTTAATGTTCCTTCAAAATCCCAGAAAAAACTAGTTGTTCCAGCTGTCACTGCATTAAAAGTCACCGAATGTGGTGTATCGCAAGTTGTTTTATCTCCTGCAATTCTTGTAAAACTTCCTGTTGGCGGCGTACTTATCGTTATACAATTGACTATTTTTGTTATAGAACAACCTGAACCAAAGTTAACTGTCAGTGTAACCGTATAGCAACCTGAAGAAGCATAACTATGCAACGGGTTTTGAGTAAGAGCCGTGTTTCCATCTCCAAAACTCCAAGAATGACTTATTGCACTTCCTATGGATTGATCAGTAAATTGTATCGCTTGACCAGGGCAAGCACCTGTTGGAGAGAAAGTGAAATCGACTACATTATTAGTATTTATAATTACATTTTGTAAAATGGTGTCGGCACAACTTGTATTTGGATCTGTTGTAATTAATATAACAGGGAATGTGCCAAAAGCATTATAAGTGTGATTTGGGTCTTGAAGCGTACTTGTTGCTGTACCATCACCGAAATCCCATTGATAAGTAGTTGTAGCGTTATGTGTACTAGCATTTGTAAAGCTAATCGTTGTCGTGGTATCACAAGTAGTTAATATGGTAGAAGAGAATCCTGCGTTTGGATTTGGAACAACACAAAGATAATCCTGCAATGTTGTATCCGCAGTACAACCTTCTGGTGTCGATACAAATAGAAAAAGCTGTTCACAACCCAATACATTCCTGATATGATTAGTAGTATCTGTAAAGTAGGACGTGTTTCCAATTAGCCAAAATAACGAATCGACAGAACTTCCTACAGCAGTAGAAGTATTGATTAATTGAGCATCAAGATTTCCACAACCTTGTACTTGAGAAACAGAAAAGCTTAGTTGAGGATCACTATTAATAATAATGTGGTTCACTTTGGTTATCGTGTCCTTAAAACCCATATTATCAGTAACAATCAAGCTAATGGTATAAAGACCAACGTCATTGTAGATTCGACCTACCTGACAAGAGTCTTGTCCTGCTTGATTGCCTAAATCCCAATCATATTGAACGATAGGATTAGTACTTTGAATATCACATTGAAAAAAAACGGTTAAGTTTTCACAACCTGACGTATCGCCACCGACCACAAAAAAGTCTGCAACGGGCGGTGTTTGCGCATTTACTATAGTCGTAAAACTAAAAAATGCTAAAAAGGCTAAGTATTTAAAGTGTAACGAAGGCATCATATAGTTGCTTTTGTTTGGTGTTTCGTATGTACGGTATATTAGATTTGTTCAGCAGTAGCTTCATGCACTACAACAGGCAAACCTATTAGGAACATAGTATTTATATATTGAAAATCATTCAATATGTATTATTCTAAAATAGGTTTTAGCTTGATAACTTATTGATTATCAAAACCTATTTTCGATTAAAATGCACTTTAGAATAAAGCCTAATATATAAATACAATTTGTTTATTTTCTTATGATTCGATTAAAACTTGAAGTAATTGAACTTGTTTAAGAACTCATTATGAAAACCAGATATTTATTGAATTTAATTTGCAATGGTCTTCTAATTCTATGAGTAAAACTTACGTTAAGTATTAAAATGAGTTCCACTTCTAACGGTATTTTTTTAATTATCTTATAATAAAACAATAAAAACGGTAGCCTAAACTACACTACGTAGATTAACAGGTGTACAGT
>CAZMEH010000998.1:0-13855 GCA_964564885.1 uncultured Saprospiraceae bacterium
TTTGTGAAAACTAATTTTACTTTTAATGGTTAAACATGGTCTTGTAAATTTGAAGTAAAAGGAAGCTAAAAAAGGAATACTAACTTGGTGGACTTGGTAATAAAACGTAAATGAGTTAAACCGTTATTCTTGTTTATAACTAACTCTTTAATCAAGCTAGTTCTTTGAAAAATTCCGTGATGGAATATTTTCCATAGAAAAAATACCGTCAGCCGTGTGCCGTTAGCCGATTTTTGGAGCTTCCACGATATTTTTCAAAAAACCATAAGGTTTAAAACAGAGATAACTCAGTTAGCCCAATAAGAACTATTGCGCAGAGTGTAACCCATTGTATATTATTTAAAATAGAATATCATGAAAAAAATAAAATATCCAAGATCATTTTCTCACATCGGAATGACTGTTCCAGATATAAAAAAAGCAGTAAAATTTTATTCAGATGTTATGGGATGGTATGTTCTTATGGAACCATCTTCCGTCAAAAAGGAAAAAGAGACGGCGATTGGACAAATGTGTATTGATGTTTTCGGAGAAGACTGGGAAGAGTTTGAAATTGCACATATGTCAACGTCAGATGGAATCGGAATAGAACTATTTTCGTTTCCGCATGGAGTTAAAGAAACACCAGAATTTAATCCTTTTAATACTGGACTCTTCCATTTTTGTGTCCAAGATCCTAATATTGAGGAGCTTATTGAGAAAGTTGTTGCGGCAGGTGGAAAACAAAGAATGCCAATCAGAGAATATTATCCGAACGAAAAGCCCTATAAAATGTGCTATGTAGAAGATCCGTTTGGAATTGTTTTTGAAATTTACACACATAGTTATGAATTAACCTATTCTTCTGGAGCTTATCAGGATTAGATGAATCGCTTTTTTGAAATGTTCAAATAAAAAAATGAAGAATAGTAAAATAAACGTTTGATATCGTTTATTCTATTATTCTTCATTTTCTATTTGTTCTAACTTAATCCAATAACCATTAAGGAACGCCAGTTAAATAACTGACCGAATTTTGAGAAGATTATATTTTCTTTTAGATATCTAAAAAATCACTGCATAGCCGAGCTCTGGCGTTATTTTTTAGAGCAGATAAAAGGAAAAAAAGCCGTCAAAATCGGTCAGTTATTTAACTGGCGTTCCTTAACTAACGATCTAAGAATAATCAATTTCTAATCTATTCCTAATTCAGTTGTTGGAATATCCGTTGCAATAACTATTGGTTCAATTGCTGGAACATCTGCCGCAACAACTACTGACTCAACCGCTGGAACATCTGTCGAAATAGCCGCAGATTCAGCCGCTAGAAGTAGTTTCTGATTCATTGCTTCATACAAAATAATCCCTGTTGCAACAGAAACGTTAAACGAATCGGTTGTACCAACCTGTGGAATAATAAAAGTTTCGTCAGCCGATTTTAATAAATAGTTACTGACGCCTAAATCTTCCGAACCAATAATAACCGCCGTAGGCATTTTAAAATCAACTTTCCTCAATGGTTGAGTTGCTTTCAAATCACTAGCAAGTACCTGCCAATCGTTATTTTGAAGCCAACCAATCAAGTTTGCAAAACTACTCACTCGACCAACTTTGACTTTTGCCAATGCACCTGCTGACGCTTTCATGGCATTTGCATTGAATTGACCTGCTTTCTTTTGTTGCACAATAATAGCACTAGCACCAGCGCACTCTACACTTCTAGCGATTCCACCAACATTACGAACATCCGTTACACCGTCAATCAACAAAACCAAAGGATTTGTTTCTGTTTCTTGAATGGAAGCTAACAGTTCTTCCGCATTGTGATAAGCGATTGCTGCAATATAAGCGACTAAACCTTGATGGTTTTCTTTGACCAATCTATTCAGTTTTTCCTTAGGAACATACTGCAATGGAATATGTTTCTCTTTGCAAAGTTGCCTAAGTTCCATCTCCATCTCACCTCTCATGCCTTGCTGGATCATTACTTTATCAACATTTTCAGCCGCTTTTATAGCTTCAACTACTGGATGATGACCATATATTAAAGTATTTTTCTCTTCCATTTTATATATTATAAGAAATTAATTATAGTTCACTGATAAATATGTTTCATTGCTAATAGTCTTTATTCACAAAAGTTCTTATAGTCGAATCCCAAACACTCGGGATGATTTTACAGACATATTAATTTTTTTGAATGAAGACTAATATAGCAAATAAACAAAAAAATGACTTATCTACCTAAGATTCGCTTCGCAGTAGCACAATATTATACACTAACTACGATTTTAACAAGAAATATTATTTCTAATTTACGTTTAAATTGTAGATAATGAAAAACCTAGTACTGCTATTGGTTTGTTTCAGCCTTTTTTATTGTGCCTCAGCTCAAAAATACTCCTGAAGAAGAATTCGCACAAAATAGCGGGTTAATGATGGACTCAAGTAGGTAATCAAAAATAAATATTCAGGTTGGCAAAAAATATCAAAGAGTCCTTTTTTGTTACCCAATAAATTCATCTCTTTTTCGCACTTTGCCTGCGCTGAAACAAGTTCGGAGCAGGCAAAGCAAGAAAAGAGTAAGAATTGTTTTAAGTAAATATTAAGTATGATAAACAAATACTTTTTCATCGTAAATCCTAGAAACAACAAGAAGTACTAACCCTAATAAAGCACCATTTTCTTGACCATCACTAACTGCAAAATGTGCTGATGCAGCCAAGACCATATCAAAGAAAAGGCCAGCATATGCCCATTCTTTTAATAATTTAGAAGGCTTAGTCAAAATAGTAATTACACCTAAAATCTTAGCAATCGCCAATGGAATAACGATATAAGCAGGATGACCCAAGCTCACGAATAATTCTTTTACCGCTTCTGTATCCGTCAGGTACATACTTGCAGAAAAGAGCATTAAGGCACAAAGCAAACCTGTGGCTGCCCAGTATATTACTTTATCAGTCTTCATAAATATTGGTTTTAGTTGGTTTATTAAAAGATTAATGAATCTAAATATAATCATAAGGTTTTAAACAAAAGAAAGTAGTTTCCAATCAGCCGAACAGGTATTTTTAAATAAACACCTTTCGTTAAATAAAAAAGCAATAAATTTACCCTGATTTATAAGCTACAGAATTAGTTTTGTATTTATAAGTTATTCAAAAAACACCTTGTAAGCTATTCTATCGCTTTTGAGTAATCAAAAGAGGAAAGTCCGAACAACGTAGAGCAACCACATCACCTAACGGGTGGAGGCTGAGCAATCAGTCATAGAGAGTGTCGCAGAAAATAACCGCCTTGATTGATTTTTGAGCAATCGGGATAATATTGAGGTAAGGGTGAAAATGTGCGGTAAGAGCGCACGGCGTTCCCAAGTAATTGGGAGGGCGGACAAACCTTGTGGGTTGAAATGCCAAATAAACCAGCGTATGTAGAGCTGCTCGCTCGATGCTGGAGGGTAGGCAGATTGAGGTAATTGGTGACGATTATCCTAGATAAATGATAGAACCTGTCATCCTTTGGATGGCTAGACAGAATTCGGCTTATAGGCTTGCAAGGTGTTTTTTGAATTTTTAACTTCCCTTAATTCCTCTGAAGGAAAGACTTAGGAATGAGAAATAAATAAATGTAGCGTTTATTTGTTTCTCATTCCTAAGGGAAGCTAAATCTGAATTATCTTTTAAAACCGTTATTTCGGTTCTCTTCTCTTTAAAAATATCTAAAGCTGGCGCAAAAGTCATATCGGTTAATTCTTCCATTAAACTCAAACTATGCTAACCTAATTCCTTTATGGTTTTGCTTGTAAAGGTAATTCGCTCACTGAAAGAAATAAGGCAAGCCTCACTGGATGAAAAACCAGCAGTTTGGCAAAAATTGTCAAATAACCAAAACTATTTAAGTACTTGGACAAAAGTTTCCACGTACAGGCTTATTTTGCAAGAAATTGATAACCAGCATATTAACATCTTACCTTTCTCAGTTCCGAGCACTTGAGACGATCTGACTTCTGACTTCTTACTTAGAAGGAATAGGATTTTTCTTCATCCAATCTATAACAGCTACTCTTACATCTTTTTGATTGTCCGTTGCAGCATCTGTTTTTTTGACAACTCCAGGATTAGTTTCGGTGAAATAACCTAAATTTGACTCTAGCCCTTTCAATAAAAAACTTGGAAGCGCAATTTTATAATTTGCAATAGCTTCAATATTTTCACCATTGATAGTACCTGTTTTGCTTGTTGCATCAAAAGTCAATCGGTCTAGCGCAAAATAACCACCATTACCAACATTTGTTATTGTTCCTGTTTCTAATATTTTCAAAAGCAGATTTCCTTTCATTTCAACCAACTTGAGGCTGCCACCAAAAGGCAATAAACGAGCAATATCATATTGGGTGATTTTTCCTGCAAGAACATCATCTAGTCGCATAGAACCCGTATTCAAAACTGCTGCGTCTGCATCTGGATAAGATGCGCCAATCGCTTGAACAACAATACTTCCGATGACGGACTGACGATAACGTATAATATGTTCGGTTGCATCAATAGGTTCTTGTAACTGAATAATTTCTTCGTCTGGATCAATCCCTGCGGCTTTCAACCTTGAATAGGCAATGGCAGACCATTTTTTGACAACGGCATCTGTTTTTGGTTCAAATGAAATGCTACTATCAACGGCTTTCAATGTTGAATTAATGGACAGTTTCTTATTTGTTCTATTGTATTTTAAAGTATGAATATAAGCCGTTTTAGCGTTTGCATCAGCTTTCGTAATCGTCACATCTCCGACCTTGTGCATCATATTATTGTGCTCGTGTCCGCCAATGAACAATGGAATACCTTCTACTTGTGCTGCCAATGCTTTATCATCTGTAATACTTTGATGCGTCAATCCAATCACTACGTCAACCTTATCCTTAATGGCTGCATGAACTTTTTTGAAACTAGTAAACGGGTCTTCATAATGAACATAATCCTTCTTATTAGAATTTAAACATACACCAATGAAGCCTACCTTTAAGATTGTTCCATCAGAATCCTTAAACTCTTGTATCCAATAATCTGGAATATCTCTACCATTTTGTTTGAAAGACTTTAAGAAACCGCCTTTCCTCTGGCGAACATTAGAACAAGTCCAACCAAATTCACTTTCGTTGATACGCTTCTGTAAATCTTCTTCATCTAAGTCAAATTCATGGTTTCCAAAAGTAACTAAATCAATTCCAGCCACATTCATAGCTTCTACCATTTGTTTTCCTTTGATGCGTTCGCCTTCATATTTCAGTGTTCCAATAACGGAAGGATTCAAAAAGTCTCCTGCCATCACAGAAAACACATTCGAGTTTTTAACCAGTAAGTCTTGTTTGATTTGAGCAACTCTTGCCATTCCGCCAACTTTTCCGCCTTCAAGCGGTGCAATTTCGTAGACATCATTGGTTTGAAGAATGACAATTTCAATTTTATTATCATCGCCATTTGTTACCTTTTTAGCTGGATCACAACTTCCTAATATGATAATTAGGGAAATTGAAAGCAAAAAATGTTTTAATAGTTTCATTGTATTACGTTTTAGACTTTAGTATAAAGTATTTTCCAAATTAGGAATTGCTGTATTGAGGATAAAACTATTGATAAATGGTTAATTTTCAAGATGAATTTATTTTTATTTTAAAAGTTCATCTTTGATAATGCGAATTTTTCTTGTCAGCTATTACCAATAATTGCTCTAAGTATCAAGACAAAAGTAATCATGTTTCAACCTGTCCCGAAACCTCGGTGATGCGGGAGTATTTTTGTCTTAGTACTTATTCTAGATTAGGTTTGTTGCGCTTTAAAATATCCTTAAAGCGTAATAAGGCTATTAATCAAAAAAATAAAACCATGTTTTAAAAATGTAATTTCATGCCTTCATGAGAAGCTTTGAAGCCTAATTTTTGATAAAAACTAATAGCCTCTGGTCTTTGTTTATCTGTTGTCAATTGCAATACATGCGCATTTTTTTCCTTTGCTCGTTCGATTGCCCACTTAAAAAATTGCTCACCATAACCTTTTCCTCTTTGGTCCTTCCTAATCCTAACTGCTTCAATTTGCGCCCTTATACCGCCTTGATAGGTCAAGTACGGAATGAAGCTTAATTGTAAAGTTCCTATGATTTCTTGATTGGTATTTTCAATGACAATTAGTTCTTGATTTTTGTCTAGGTCAATTTCTTCAAAAGCGTCATAATAAAGTTGCGGTAACGGGTTCTGATATTTTTCTCTTAAAGCGCCAAGTTTATCATCCGCCAGCATTTCAACGATAAATGGAACATCCTTTTTTGTCGCTTCTCTAAATGTAATCATGTGATTTTGAAAATTTAATGATGAATTTGTTAAACAAGATCTATTTGCGTTTCGAGGCAATCACAATATAGCAAACTTCAAACGGGAATAATCGGTGATAATTATTTTTCATTTACCAATTTTGATGATGATATAAACCGTAATAATTGGCTTAGATTATTTTAGAAGAGCAGAGAGCCAAGATTTTTTATATTCTTTTCTTTGTTCTAAATGCTAACCATTATTTTTACATTCGTTAATAATCGAGAACAAAGAATTATTGGTTCTTTGAAAATTATTGTGGAAGTTTCAAGAAACGGCGCACGGCGGACAGCCTGTCACGCATGCCCCGAAATCTTGGAGGAAACCTCGTGGGCAAGGCGTTTTACTATTAATTTTCAAAGAACTAAAATTATTATGGTAAATTTTGTGAATAATCACTAATGGAAGAATCTCTTTAAATGCTCTCTCATCTTTGTTTTAAATTCAAAAGCATGAATATATTAGTTACGGGCTCAAATGGACAAGTTGGGCAAGAATTGCAAGTTTTAGCAAAAAGCCATACTGATGCTCAATTTTATTTTACCGATAGAAAAACATTAGACATCGCTTCGGCTGATGCAATTAATGATTTTTTTGCTAACAATTCGATTGATTATTGTATCAATTGTGCAGCATATACTGCGGTTGACAAAGCAGAAGAAGCGGTTGATATTTGTAAAAAAGTCAATGTAGAAGCGGTTGAATATTTGGCGAAAGCCTGTTCAAAATACGGTACGACGCTTTTTCAATATTCTACAGATTACGTTTATCATGCGTCTACGAACCAACCTTATAAAGAAAGTCAAGTACCGAATCCACAAAGCGTTTATGCTCAAACTAAGCTAGATGGCGATCTAATGGCATTGAAACATTGTTCAAAAAGTATTGTTATTCGTACTTCATGGGTTTATTCTAGCTTTGGACAGAACTTCGTCAAAACGATGATTCGGTTAGGTGAAAAGTTAGATGCTTTGCGGGTTGTTTTTGACCAAATTGGTACGCCAACTTATGCTAGAGATTTGGCAGCAACGACTTTAGCTATTATTCAAAAGTTGGAAACGGAACCAGATAATGAACAATATTATGGTATTTTCAATTATAGTAATGAAGGTGTAACAAGTTGGTATGATTTTGCAAATGCTGTTTTTGAATTAAAAAATATCACGATAAATTTGCATCCTATTGAAAGCAAAGATTATCCGACACCAGCGAAAAGACCGCATTTCAGTGTAATGAATAAACAAAAAATTCGGGATACGTTTGGTTTGTCTATTCCTCATTGGAGAACGGCATTGAACGAATGTTTAAAATTATTATAGAAGAAGAGACCGCTGCGCTGTCCCGATAGGAATCGGGAGAAGAGACAACATTCGTTTTACTCACTGTCAGAATCAGGTTCAATTTTTTTTTAAAATCTGACAGCCGTTAGGCGTTCTCTCAATGAACAAAGTGAATGATCTCTGTTCTCTCAGCCTGAAAGGCGTTCTCTATTCTTTTAAAAAAAAATATGAAAAACTATATAGCTTTATTTCTAATTTCTATTGCCTTTGTTGCTTGCCGACAATCGAATTCTGAGTCTAATACTATTGAAACGGCTTATAGCCAAATCATTGGCGAAACGATGGGAACTTACTATCGAGTCGTTTATAATTCGGCAGAGAATTACCAAATATCCATTGACAGTTTGCTCATTGACATCAATCAGCAAGTGAATACTTATGATCCAAAATCGTTGATTTCTCAATTTAATCAAGGAACAGAATTGGTGATTGAAGCCAATGAACCGCAGCATTTTAGTCAAAACTTAGAGATGGCTCATCAAATTTATGAAAAAACGGATGGATTTTTTGACCCGACGGTTATGCCTTTGGTATACTATTGGGGCTTTGGAAAGAATAAAAAAGCGGTTGAGGAAGTAGATAGCAAAAAAATTGAAACCTTGCTTTCTTATATTGGATTGGATAAAATTGAAACATCTCGCCTGAAAAGCGGTGGTGTATTTTACGAAAAATCAAATCCAAGTGCACAACTTGATTTCAGCGCAATTGCTAAAGGTTATGCGGTAGATATGGTTGGTCAGTTATTTATGGATCATGATATTTCAAATTACTTGGTAGAAATCGGTGGCGAAACGGTGACTAAAGGAGTAAACTCTACAGGCAATTCATGGACAATTGGAATTATTGAGCCAACAAAACAAGCTAATCCACAGCAAAATCACAATGCTTTGGTGCAGATAGGAGATAGGGCAATGGCTACTTCTGGCGATTATCTAAATTTCTATGAAGTGAACGGCAAAAGGTATGGACATACTTTAAATCCGAAAACGGGTTATTCTGCAATGAGCAATATTTTGAGTGCATCTGTTGTCGCAGACAAATGTATGATGGCGGACGGCTTCGCAACAGGATTCATGGCAATGGGTATTGAGAAAGCATTTGAAATGGCTAATTCAATACCAGAATTAGAAGCTTTTTTTATCTATGATGATAATGGCGAAACGAAGGTTAAATACACCGAAGGAATGAAAGCTTTGATTGTGGAATAGCGTTAATTAAACGTTTGACGTTTTCAAAAAGGTCAAACGTTTAATTAACTAGGTTTTACATTCAAAAAATGATTACACCCTTCTCAATAGTTCCACTAATTCTTCATTATCAACAGATTCAGCCAAGTCTTTTCCTGGTTTGAATTTAACGATTACTTTTTCAGCAATTGGCACTTCCTCCCTTGTTTTAGGATTTCGACCTATACGTGCCTTTCGGTATTCTGGCAAAAACGTTCCGAAACCAACTAAGGTTACTTTTTCGCCATCTGTTAGAGAGTTTGACACTGCGGTAAGCATTGCGTTGAGTGCTTCTGTCGCTTGAGCTTTATTCAAGTCCGCATTCTCCGCAATTTTGTTAATTAAGTCTCCTTTATTCATAATTAATAGTTTTATCTTATTTGAGTTTTGTTAGGATAATTCGTTGGCTCGTTCAAAAGCCAATTTTAGATAATAGGTGTTTACTATGTAGTATAAATTTTTTAACTTGAGGATATAGATACATTTATGATTTTCGATTTGTCTGCGACAAGCAGGTTGCAAATATTTTGTGGTCAAATACTTGCAAAATTTATTATCACAATAAATCGCTTAATAAACTTAAGTAATAAAAATGAATATTCAGTTTGTTGAAATAATATTGAATTGAGGTCTTTCTTCGTGTAATTATCGACACAAAGCATAATAAAATGTTACCTTTTACAATTAATTACTATAATTGTATGGAATAGTGGCAATTTAAAAAAAATGACACTAAATTTGTGAGAGGAGATAATAAAGGGTACAATCTATTGAAAATCAAATCATTATTTATATGAAAAAGTTCGTCTTTATTCTATTATTAGGAGCAACATTATCAATGATAAGCCTTAGTTCTTGTCGCTCCACCTGTCCTGCATACGATACAACTACCATCAAAGCGAGTAAAAAGACGGGTAAACTTCCGACTAGAAAAGGAAATAGTAACCTGTTTCCTAAGAAAATGAGACGTAGGTAGTACCAAAGATATAAAATTTTGGAAATGATACAAACATTATTTGTTGCTAATTTCTCATAAGGTATCTCATTGAAAGTGAGCGAACTATAACTTTCTTTGAATGTGAAAATTGATATGGTTTTAATATTTACGTTGATTTGTTCGTATTTAAGTGCTAAGATAAAAATACTCAATCATTCAAACTTGTTCTTTTTCTATTCTACTTTTTTAAAAAATGATCACAGAACTTGGCTATGTTTACATTTCAGGATTGTAGGATAAAAAATGACGGTGTTTCAACCTGTACCGAAGCTTTGGTGAAAATATCGGAGATACGTGATTACTTTTGTTTTAGTACTTATACAAAATACAAACAGGAGAGATTCCTTGTACTTTCCTAAATGTAAAAAGGGCTAGACATTTTAAAATGCCTATGCCCTTTTTATTAATATTGAAAACAACAACAATACTACATCAATTCCTTAGCTTGTTTCACCCATTTATCATGTTTGATCCGTTCAGGAAAAAACTCAATCGCTATTGTAATTTTTTCAATCGCATCTTTATCAAACTTACTAATTTGTTTAAAGTTATATATCCCAATATCGTTCAATTTCTTTTCCAGAAACCCGCCAACACCTTTAATAAGTTTTAAATCATCTTTATCTTTTGCCGTTGCCATTGGAATTTTACCACCCAATAATGCTTGCACTTCCAGTTTAGCCGTTTCAGGTGTTAACCCATCATTATTCTGATACAATCCCTTTGCTTGTCCAACCCAATCATCTTGTTCAATACGACCAGGGAAGATGTCTAATGCTCTTCTAATCGCTTGAACATGGCTATTGGTTAAGTGACTGATTTGCTGATAAGAGTTGATTCCTAAATCATTTAAACCTTCTTCAATATGCTTACCTATTCCTCTAATAGTTTTTAAATTATCTTTCTGAGCAGATGCAGCAGGGATTTCTGTCCCAATTAGTTCCTTTAATGTTTTGATGGCTTGATAGCTGTCCATGACACCATCCTCTAAATTTGCATCTATTCTAGCATTCGTCTCAACAACTTCTACGGCCGACGCAGTACCTTGAACTATTTTCGCTTCTGCTAATTGTTCCATCAATGACATATTAGTATCTTTGGCAGCAGATAATTTCACATGTTCCATATCAAGCAAACGTTCAAATTTTGCTTCATATTCAATAGAATCATTCTCTACATCATTTGCAGTAGCTTCCAATCGGATATATTTTTCTTCTAATAAGTAAACTTGAGACTCTAAACTGAAAATATTATCTTTCGCTGTAGCGAATTTATCATTCTCAATATCTAAGATTTTAGCATATTTCTCTTCTAACTCAATCGTATCATTTTCAGCATCATTAAGCGTTGCTTCCAAGTTCGACATTTTTGCCTCTGCTCGCTCAATTTGAATATTTAAAGCATCTACTTGAGCTTTAGCCACAGCAATTACTTGTTCATGTTCAGCTTCCAACGCTTGTATATCGGTTGATACTTCATCAACCGTTGCAGGTTTATTGTTTTCTAAATCAAGCAGATTACTTTGACTCGTTGCTAAATGAACGGTATCATTTTCATCACCATTAGCAACTGCTTCTAACGAAGTTACCTTAGCTTCCAGCCCTTCAACTTTTGTCGTTGCTTTAAGTAGTTTTTGAGTTTTTAATTCAAGCGTTCCTTGATGATTTTCTTTTAATTCTGCTAACTCGTTTAAGAAACTTTCTTGTTCCTTTGCTCTACCTTCCTCTGCTTGTGCAAGGTCAGTTTTAAGCGTAATGAGTGACGCTCGCCATCTATCGGCTTCTTGTTGTTGCTCAATTCTTGATTGATGTTCTGCTTTCAGTTGTTTTTTTACAACGTTTAATTCTACGGTTAATGATACTTCGTTACTATCATCAAAGCCAGCATAAGACTGATTAGAATCATTAGTAATCACAGGAGCATTTTCTTGTGCTTGAAGTTTTTCAAGTGCTTCACGGGTTTTTACTTTTTCAGCTTCTAAGTTAGCAACTATGTTTTGATGAGCAGATGCTAAAGCACCATTTTCATTTTTCATAGATAAATACTTAGCTCCGAAACCGTTCAATTCCTCTATTTTGGCAGCTAAATCATTTTTACCAACCGTATGTTCCGTTTGCAAATGATTCAGTGATTCTTGCAAACTATTCAATTGTGTGGTGTAAGAAGCATTCTCCCGAATCCTGGTTTCCAACAAATTTTGATTAGTAGCTTCTAATTCAGCAATACGAGAATTCAACGCATCTTTTTGAGCAATAGATGTTTCAAAATCACTAGAAACTTGAGTCAAAGAACTACTCATTTTCTGGCGGCTCGTTTCCATGATGATATAACGACTATTCAAATCGCTCAATTCATCTTTAAGCATAGTTTCTGACTGGCTCAGCGCCATAACTTGAGAATAGCTTTGGTCTTTTTCTTGAAGTAATGATTCGTTCTGGGCAACCGTTTCACGGTTTTCAATCTTAATGCGATTGGCATCAGCGAGATTAATTTTAGCTTCATTCTCTAATTCTTCATTTTTACCCATCAAGCCAGAGTTTTTCAATTGCTCTACTTCGAGTACTTTTCTGGCGTCCTTGATTCTGCCGTCTAGCCAAACCCAAATAAATATCATACCTAACACAAAAGCTAGTACCAATAAGATAATGGCTAAAAAGCTTTCAGATTGATCTAGTGCATTAAAAATACTTTCCCAATTCATATTATAGATTTATTTTGTTTCTGTATTAAAATGTTTTTTTGAATTAACTTTTACTTGTTATGGTTTTTTTTACAAAAAGCATATACATAACATACCTAATATAAAGGCTAATAGTTGAAAAATCATAAATAAAAGACTCTCCACAGCAATTAAATTATTGAAAACATCGAAACTCATATGATGACTTATTTTACTTTTAATAAATCCTCTATATGCCTTCGACTGCTACTTAAATACTGCTAATCACCGAGCTTTCGGGAGAGGCTGCCAACTAGTATTAGTCTTTAATCTGAATATTTACTCTTCGGTTTTGTTTTCTATTCTCTTCGTTGTCGTCGTTTGGTACGATCGGTTTACTCATTCCACGAGAATCTGAAAAGACTTTATCTTTAGCAATACCTATTTTATTTACAAAATAAGATTTAGCATTTTCTGCACGGTCTTTTCCTAAATTATAATTATACATTTCCTCACCCTTGTCGCAAGTATGTCCAACGATAATAACTGTTTTGTTCGCATTTTCTTTCGTTGCAAGAAAAGTTTTTACTCGCTCTGCATACTCTTTGAAAGCGTCATTTGGAATAAATTTATCCGAATCATATGCAAATCGATAAGTCATATCTTCAAACGTGTATCGAGGCACACTTTCATCATCATACTCTTTAGGAACACCAGCCTGTGGCGCAATTCCTTCAAATATAAGTGGGTTTGTCAATGCATCATCGCCTTGCGCACTAGTGATTGTAATTCTACGAGATTCTATATTACGAACCATGAACCATTCTCTAATAAGGTCTGCTCTCGCCAAGCCTACTGTTTCAAAAATCCCTATCGTTGTTTCTTCCTCTCCCGAAGTATAGCGACCTGTAACTTTCAAATCCGTTTTAGGATTCTCATTCAAATAGTTGAGCACTTCTATTAAAAATGCCGTGTTATTGTCATTGAAAGTACCTGAAGCAGATTGGTTTGAAAAAGTAAATTGGTCATAATCTTTTAAGATCGAATCTCCATCAATGGAAAAGGTCAAGCCCTTTGTTCGTTCCGTATTTTCCATACCTTGACCTGTCTTAATCGATTCGTTGCCGCACATACCAAGCATATTGCAAACAAATTCATGTCTACTAAAGATGACTAAAGTAATAAAGGCAAGGAGAACTAGAGCTAAATAAATTTTTCTCATCATTTTGTTTTGAGTTAATTCAAACAAATAATTTAATAATTTTTCTCAAATGATGCTTATTTGTTTTT
>CAZMEH010000999.1:0-12980 GCA_964564885.1 uncultured Saprospiraceae bacterium
CAATCATTTGCTTGTAACCTGCTGCTTGATCAATCGGTACAAATGGATGCAAACCGCCAAATTCTTCCCATGATACAGGAATTAATTCTGCTGCTGCATTCAATTTCATTGTACAGGAACCCAAAGCAATCATCGAATGTGTCAATGATAAATCTTTGTTTTCCAATCGCTTGATATAGCGCATCATTTCCGTTTCCGAATGGTAAGTATTGAAAACAGGATGCGTTAAATAGTCTGATTGACGAACAATAGAACGAGGTATATTATAATTTAAATCAGTTGCAATCGCTTGTAAATCATTTAAATCAAAAGAAACCGCTTCTACATTTTTAGCTTTTGCAAAAACATTGATAAGGTTCTCTAAGTCTTTAACCGTCGTTGTCTCATCAATGCTAATTCCAATATGATTATCGTCAAAATAACGAACATTGATTTCGTTTGCTAATGCAATACTTTGAATGCTATTTTTTAAATCACCAACATTCACTTTAATCGTATCAAAATAATGTGCGTTAGTGACTTCAAAACCTAAAGCAGTCAATTTGATAGCAGCGATTTGTGTTAAACCATGTACTTTTTCGGCAATCGATTTGATACCACTTTGACCATGATAAACAGCATACATACTAGCAATAATTGCTAAAAGTGCTTGTGCGGTACAAATATTTGAAGTTGCTTTTTCACGTTTGATGTGTTGCTCACGAGTTTGCAACGCCATTCTTAGCGCATGATTTCCGTAGCTATCCACAGAAACACCAATGATACGACCTGGCAATTGTCTTTTGAACTTATCAGTTGTAGCAAAATAAGCAGCATGAGGTCCACCGTAACCCATCGGAACGCCAAAACGTTGTGTTGTTCCAACAACGACATCAGCACCAAATTCACCTGGAGGCGTTAAAAGTGCCAGACTTAAAATATCCGCAGCTACGATTACAAAAGCATCATTTTCCTTCGCTTTTGCCGTTAAAGCAGTGTAATCTTCAACCGTTCCATCTTCACCAGGGTATTGTAATAACATCCCGAAAACATCCGCTGAAATGTCAAAATTAGCCGTGTCAGCAATAACGATTTCAATATTAAGCGGTAAAGCTCTAGTATATAATACATCAACCGTTTGCGGTAAAACTTGATCAGAAACCAAAAATTTATTGATTGCCGCACCTTTATTACGCTTGTTTCTTGCTGCAAAAACCATAGTCATGGCTTCGGCTGCCGCAGTTGCTTCATCCAAAAGAGAAGCATTAGCGATTGGCATTCCTGTCAAGTCACAAACCATCGTTTGAAAATTCAACAAGGCTTCTAATCGACCTTGCGCAATTTCCGCTTGATATGGCGTGTATTGCGTGTACCAACCTGGATTTTCGAAAATATTTCTCAAAATCACTGGTGGCATAATCGTACCGTAATAACCCAAACCAATATATGATTTGTATAATTTATTCTTTTTGGCAATTTCCTTGACCATGTTCAAGTATTCGTACTCGGTCAAAGCATCAGGTATGTCAAGATCTTTGTCGGTTCTGATCGCCGACGGAACTGTTTCATCAATCAGTTGGTCTAAACTATCTACGCCAATTGCGGATAACATTGCTGGCAAATCGTTTTGCCTTGGTCCTATGTGACGATTCTTAAAAACGTCATGCGATTTAATTACCATTATGAACTCTGATTTAATTCGAATTATAAGTTGTTAAGTTATTAAGTTATTGAGTGACGAGTTGATAGTCTTAGGTATCAAATATTGGTTTCATAACTAATTAATTCATAATTCGGACTAGTTTTATTTGAATAGCTTGCTTCCTCTCTTAGAAATTATCTGCAAATATAGTATTAGAAATGCAAAAAGACCAAGAATGTTCTAAGCAATCAAATGATTTTTAGAATGGTTCTGAATAGCATATAAATTGAAATGAATAATCTTATCTTTGCAGTTCGTAGACCGCTTTGCTGTCAGAAGTCAGAAGGTTCATTTCATTCATTGTTAGAACGCCTGCGGCTGTCAGATAAAGGTTACTGTGCTAAAAGAGGTGTCTTTTAAAGTGATCTCTTTCTAGTTATCGTTTTTATCTGACAGCCGTAGGCGTTCTGACCTCTGACAGCAAAGCGGTCTTAAAAAAAAATTAATGCGACTAAAAAAATCCTTAGGGCAACATTTCTTACATCGGGAAGATATTGCTGAAAGAATAGCGAATTCACTCATTCATGAGGATAAGTATAACTTAATTGTAGAAGTTGGTCCTGGTTCAGGAATGATGACTAAATACCTGATTGAAAGAAAGCAGAATCTAATTGCTATTGAAGCAGATAGAGATTTGATTATGCCTTTGTCGATGACTTTTCCAATGTTGAATGTACTTCACAAGGATTTCTTGAAAGTCAAATTAGATGAAGTAACAACTGGTCAATTTGGATTGATTGGAAACTATCCTTACAATATTTCTTCTCAGATTTTATTCAAAATGTTGGAAAACCGCCAGCTAGTGCCAGAAATGGTTGGTATGTTTCAAAAGGAGGTTGCGTTACGTATAATTGCTCCGCCAGGGAATAAAGTTTACGGTGTCATTAGTGTATTAATACAAGCGTATTACTCGGGTGAATACTTGTTTACGGTTGACAAAGGTGCATTTAAACCGCCACCAAAGGTTCAATCTGGCGTTATTCGATTGGTAAGACGTGATATTGAAGATATTCCTTGCGAGTATTCATTATTTAAAAGAGTGGTGAAAACTACTTTTGGTCAGCGTCGTAAAATGCTCCGAAATACGATGAAACAATTCATCAACGACCCAGAAGTTTTGAATGAAGAATTTTTTCAACAACGACCAGAAAGATTGTCTGTACAAGATTTTATTGATTTGACGATCAGGGTTGAAGGGTTTAATAAAGCTGAAGAAGAAAAGGAAAAGGGAGAAGAATAATTGAAGTGTTGCGTTTAACCTAGGTTTCATTAAGTATTTCCATTTTTTAAAAAGTATTTCTTAAAGACTAAACATGATACGAATTATACTAATACTTACTTTTATTGGATTGGGTATTGACAAACCTAATGAAGAAGAAGTTAGTAAATATTTCTATGACGGTACTTTCTCGAAGAGTTATTTACAATTAAATTATAATCAGAAAAAATTTACTTATAATTCTTATAGTTGCCTTAATGATTGGGCAGAAGGTGACTTTGAAATTAAAGGTAACAGATTAGTTTTGAAAACGACTAGTGAAAGAAAAATTTTGGATGGAAGTAAATTCTATTTTATAGATAATGGAAAGAAATTAGTTTGCAAATATAGGTTTAGGCTTAAAAAGTATAAACATATTTATGAGCTAAAAGAAGAGGAATAAATAGAAAATGGGTGTTTCAACCAGACGTTTGACGTTTTCAAAATGTCAAACGTCTCAGCCATTAAGTATTTTCTAATTCCCAAGTTCCAACTGATTCTTCACTAATTTATAATAAGTACCACGTTTTGTAACCAATTCTTCGTGTTTTCCTTGTTCGATGATTTCTCCTTTTTCTAATACAATGATTTGATCAGCATTCTTGACGGTGCTCAATCGGTGCGCAACAACAACTACGGTTCTTCCTTGGAAAAACGCTTCCAAATTTTCCATAATAGTTTTCTCATTATTCGCATCAAGCGCACTGGTCGCCTCGTCAAATAACAAAAATGACGGGTCTTTATAAACAGCTCTAGCGATAAGTACACGCTGTTTTTGTCCGCCACTTAAACCAATTCCATCATTCCCGACTTTGGTATTATAACTTAAAGGAAGCGTTTCTATAAAACCTTGTGAATTAGAAGTTTTTGCTGCATGAAGTAATTTTTTCTTATCAACCTTCTCTTCTCCTAATGCAATATTATTAGCAATCGTATCAGAAAAAATATAACCATCTTGCATCACAACGCCACATTCTTCTCGCCAAGTATAGTTTCTAAAATTACTAATATCAATTTCGCCCATTTTGATTTTACCGTTGCTTGGCGGATAAAACTTGAGTAGAAGTTTGAGTAAAGTAGTTTTTCCGCTACCGCTTGCGCCAACTATAGCAGTGACTTTACCTGCGGGAATAAGCAAGTCAAGGTTTTTTAATACCAAAGGCGATGTTGGTGCGCCATATCTGAAACTAACATTTTCGAGTTTGATGTCTTTATTATCGGGTAAAATGTCCACTTTTGCGGCTTCGGAATCCTCTTCGTTGTCTTGTTCGTGAATTTCTCCTAATCGTTCTAAGCTGATTTTTGCGTCTTGAGTTGCTTTTATAAAATCAACTAACTGAATCAACGGCGCATTCAATTGACCAATAATATACTGAATCGCCAGCATCGAACCGAGTGTCATATCTGCACTTATCACTGCTTTGGCAGCGACAAACGAAATCAAAATATTTTTTAATTCATTGATAAAAGAACTTCCAGCCAATTGTGATTGATCAAGTGCGAGTTGTTTGACATTTATTTTAAATAAAGCCGCTTGAACTCGTTCCCATTCCCAGCGTTTTTGTTTTTCAGCGTTATGCAATTTGATTTCTTGCATACCATTGAAGAGCTGAATGAGTTGATTTTGATTTTTGGCTCGTTGTTCAAAACTCTGATAATCGAGTACTTTTCTTCTATTTAAAAATATGAAAATCCAAACGACATATAAAATACTACCAATCAAGAAAATGAAGAAAATCGTCGTATTATAAATCGCCAATACTGCACCAAATACAATGAAACTGAACATTGCAAACAGCGTATTAAGCGTATTTGAAGTTAAAAACGTTTCAATTCTATAATGATCATTGATGCGCTGCAAAATGTCGCCAATCATTTTTGTATCGAAAAAACGAATGGGCAATTTCATCATTTTTAACAAAAAATCAGAAATCAGAGAGATGTTTACCCTTGCACCAATATGGAGTAAAATCCAACTTCTAATGAATCCAACCGATGTTTGACTAACAAAAAGCGTCAGTTGAGCAATCAGTATTAGATTAATAAAACCAATATCTTCATTATTAATCCCAAAATCAACAATGGATTGCGTGAGGAACGGGAAAATAAGTTGTAGAATACTAAAAATCAATAGTCCGAGTCCAAGTTGACCTAATAGGCTTTTGTATTTGAAGATATAAGAAAACAAGAATTTAAAACCTTTCTTATCAATGACTTCACCTTCGGTTTGATGAAATTCTGGCGTAGGTTCCATCAAAAGCACAATTCCTGTATTTGTACCTTGATTTTTACTGCTTTCCCAACCTTTACGAAACTTATCCTTGGTCATTTTATCTAATCCATGAGCAGGATTAGCTACGTAAACGTATTTTTTTGTGATTTTGTAAACTACAACGAAGTGATTTTGCTGCCAATGTGCAATAAGCGGCAAAGGCAATTGATCTAAAGCCTCCAATGAGACTTTTCCAGAAATAGTATGAAAACCAATTTCCTCTGCTGCGCCACTAATACCAGCTAATGAAACACCTTCTCGGTCAGCGTACGTTTTTTCTCGAAGCGTTTGCAGCGAATAAGTTCGCCCGTAATGCTTCGCAACCATGCGAATGCAAGTCGGACCGCAGTCCATTTGATCGGGTTGTTTATAAAATGGAAACCTCAAATTTTTTTAATTGAAAATCCCGAGATTTTCTACCGAGATTTCTGGGCAAACGGGACAAGTTGGATAATGGACAACGGAAAAATTATTGATTGCCGATTGTTCAATGTTCTTATTTATGAGGTTAATTGATTTATAAAAAAATAAATATAAAGAGAAGAAATAGAAATAAGAAATAAAAAATAAAATAATAGGCTAGACGTTAGACATTTTCAAAACATCTAACGTCTAGTTGTGGCGTTACTTAGTGAAGAAATATAAATAAGTTGCACCATAAGACGACTTTATTTTTTTCAAGAATGAGCTAAAAAATCATTGCATAGCCTCGCTCTAGTATTATTTTTTAGAGAAGTTATTGAGAAAAAGAAAGAGTATTATGGTGCTAGTTATTTATATTCCTTCACTTACATATATTATTTAATTCCTATTTCCTCAAAATACAACTAAATTTGTATTAGAATGTTGAACAAAATATTCGTTTATTCATCTTGTAAAAAAAATCACTACTTTAAAACCAAATTTAATGGATGTTTCTTCTTCAAGCCAACCTTCTTTATTCTCTTTAAAAGACATACAAAAATTGTATTTGTCGTATGCCAAAGAGAATCCTTTTCAACAAGAGCCATCAGAATTATATGAGCCAATCAATTATATTTTGAATGTTGGCGGTAAGCGACTTCGACCTGCTTTAGTCTTGATGAGTTGCAATTTATTTCAAGATAATATTGAAAAAGCACTACCTCCAGCACATGCTGTTGAAGTGTTTCACAACTTCACATTGGTACATGACGATATTATGGATGAAGCACCTCTTCGAAGAGGTCAGCCAACTATTCATACCAAATATGATACGAATGTTGCCATTCTTTCAGGTGATGTAATGCTTATTTATGCTTATGAATATTTATTGCAAGTGCCTGCAAATGTGGTTTCTAAGGTTATAAAAGCATTCAATAGATTTGCTATTGCAGTTTGCGAAGGACAGCAGTTTGATGTTAATTTTGAAACAAGAAATGATGTGAGTATTCCAGAATACATCAGAATGATTGAACTAAAAACGGCTGCTCTTATCGCTGGCGCACTCGAAATTGGTGCTTATGTTGGCGGTGCAAGCGATGAAAATGCGTTTCATATTGCAGAGTTTGGTCGAAATGTAGGTATTGCATTTCAATTGCAAGATGATATTCTGGACACATTTGGTGACCCAGAAAAATTTGGTAAAAAAGTTGGCGGCGACATCGCACAAAACAAAAAAACGTATTTAGTGCTGAAGTCCTTAGAACTAGCAGATGAAACGACTAGGGCAGAATTAGAGCACTTACTTTCTACTAAGCCAGCGGATGAAAAGGCAAAGATAAAAGCGGTAACAGGTGTTTTTAATAGTCTGGATGTGAGAAAACACGCAACTGCGGAAAAGTCTAAATATTTGGATAATGCTTATCATCATTTGAATAGTATAGAAGTTGATGATGATAAAAAGAACGTACTCAAAGCTTTCGCAAAAATACTTGTCGATAGAGAAGTATAATCTTCAGCTTCAAAAATAATTGATGCTCTATTATTGTAATTTCATCTAGTGCGGGCTTGCTTTATTGTTCTAACTCATCAAAAAACAGTTGGACAAGCCCACACTGGATTTATAAGGTAATTACTTGGTGAAAAATCAAAGAACCAACTAACCTTTGCCAAAAAATCATCATATAATCTCTTGAATGCGTGAAATCCAACCGTCTCAATCATTTGCGCATTTAGGACATTTAAATATTTTTTAACATTTATTCTACTGAGATATAGCAACTTTTTATTCAACACCAACGTTTCCATATTTAAGAAAATCAAAGAAACCTGGTTTTTTTGAATATACAATTCAAGTTTTTGGAAACTACCTTTCTACTATTACTACTGTATTTTACTATAAACCATCACTTTCTTATCAACAAATGTGTATCATTTATTGATAAGGTCGTTCTATTATATATGGTATAGTAATAAGTGAAACATATTCTAGTTTCCAGAATAATTTAAATTAAATAGACCTATGAAACAATTAATGATCCTTTTATTGAGTGTTGTGTTAATGTCTAGTTGTACGAATCGATCTACCAATAAAGAACAAAGTGAAGCGTCTTTTGATACAGTAGAAGTGAGCGAATTTGATTTTAAAACAGTAGGCGAATTGAAAGAAAACAATACAAAACTAGTTAATCAAATTCAAGTATCAACAAAAGAACAGAACGGAGTTTACCAAACCTTAGATGGTTTTGTGGCTGATGTACAAACTAATGAAGAAGTAATTGTAGAAGATTTGAACTTTGATGGAATTTCAGATATTCGATTGATGCAGTTTGCGCCAATTGAAGAAAGTGTTACCTTCTTTTATTGGCTCTATGATGTAGGAAAAGGTGAATTTGTTCGTAACACTCAGCTGGAAGAACAGGTTTTATCTCCAGCAGTTGATGTAGAAAATAAGCAACTCGTCTCTCAATGGAGAAAAAAAGATGGTTCTTATGGCGCTGATTACTTTGAGTTTCAAAACAATCAGCATATCAAGCTAGTCAAAAAAGAATCAAATATTCCTCACGAAAGTACAAAGTATTTAAAAATAATTGAGGAACTGAATAACAACGTTTTGATAGTTGTTTCCAAAGATGTATTTGAACCAGAAACAAGACTACCTTTTTAATTAGGAATTAGGAATTACGAATTATGAATGCACAAGTTAGTGCGGGTAATATAATTCGTAATTCCTAATTTTTAATTCTCAACTAATCCTCCTCTTTCATTAGCCATCTAATTAGAACAGGAATCAAGAATAAATCTCCGAATAAAGCACTTACCAACGTAACACTTATCATTCCTCCAATCACCAAACTCGGTGGATTTATAGAGAAGAACAAGACTAAAAACCCGAAGAATAGAATAATAGTAGTCAGTGTAATCGCCTTTCCTGTTTCAAGGAACGTGATATGAATAGCATCATCAATAGATAAACCTTCTGACCTCGCCAGTCGAAACTTACTCAAGAAATGTATCGTATCATCGACGGCAATTCCAAAAATGATAGCAAAAATCACCGAGACACCAGCTTCCAGTTCAATACCTAGATAACCAAGTAGTCCACCTGCGAGCAGCAACGGAAACATATTGGGAATCAATGAAATAATCACCATTTTCCAATTTTGAAATAGAATTGCCATCAAAATACTAACGATTATAATGGCTATAATCAGCCCTTTTATTAAACTTTCTCGAATGTATTTTGAGTTTTTATCCATCATTAGGCTCGTTCCTGTTTGCCTAATTTTGATGATAGAAGTATCAAGACCCGTCAGACCATAATCATCAATTTCAGTGACGTAATCGTCTATATTATCTGCGCCAACATCAAGTACTTTGGCAGAAACACGGACGCTTTTCTTGTCCTTACTCACTAATACATTGAGTGTTTGCGGCGGCATTCGTTTTGCAAATTGCCTATATTTATAAAACTCAGCCTTTGTTTTTGGAAATTTATAAGCTTCGAGACTGTTCGCATTGTGCGCTCTCCGAATGCCTTTGTATAGCGAAGTAATAGAACTAATATTTTGAATATTACCAAATTTCGCCATGTATCGTTCTAGCTTGTCAATCTCTTTTACAACCTCATAATCATCTGCGGTGTAATCGCCTTGTGCCATAACAGCTATCTCAAAAGGTCTAAACCCTGCCAATTCCTTTTCAAAATATAAATAATCCTTGGTGACTTTTCTACCTAAAGGCAAATTGTTTTCAAGTTTATAATTTGTTGTAATCATCGTGATTCCAACAACACAGAAAATCGCAAGAATAGAAGCGGTGATAGCAATCAAGCGAGGTTTCAGTTTAGTATAATCATAAAACCATTGCATCCATTTTTCCCAAATAGATTTACCTGGTTTTAGTTTGATAATCTGGTCCGCTCTAAATACAGAAAGCATAGCAGAAGCCAATAAAAGAACCGTGACATAGGCAACCATTACGCCAATCGCAGCACTCCAACCAAATTCCTTGATAGGCGGAACCTTACTAGTCGCTAATGAAGCAAAACCAACCGCTGTAGTAACGGAAGTTAGCAAAGTGGCAATTCCTATTTGTCGGATAGTTGTCCGTATGGCTTCATCCCTAGAGAAGCCTTTTTTGAGTTCGTCAATGTATTTGGACATCAAATGTATGACATCGGAGGTCGCTACAATGGACATTAGAACAGGGTAAAGTGCAGAAAGTGCGGTTAATTCACGTCCTAAAGCGCTCATCACGCCACCGAACAATAATAAACTCAATCCGATTGAAGTCATTGCAATGAAAACGCCCCAGAATTTTTGGAATAGTATAGCCAAGATAATTGCCGTCAGGATAATTGAAACTATAATAGAAACGACTAATTCCCTCTTTTGCATATAAACCAACTCTTGTTGGAAATTTGCCCGACCCAAAAAATGATAATCATCAAATTCATATTCCTCAACCAGCTTTGCCAAAATTGGCATAAATTCTTCTGCTTCTTGTTGTCCAAGAACGTCTTCGTTTTTTATAAATAATATAAGCGCAGTTCCATCTTTTGAAATCAAATTATTGACTAATAATTCATCCTTGAGAAGAGTAGCTTTATCTTCTTCATAACGGCTAGGGTCGTCCATGTGAATAGCAGGAACGTTCATGGAGAAGAACGGCGGACGAACAATTGGAAATTGAAAAGTCGTTATAGATTGAGTTGCGGTAACGTAGGGTAATGTATCTGCACGTTGCGTGAGCTCGTGAAACTTAGCTAAAAATACGCTATCAAATACACTCGGATGATTTTCTACTGCAACCAAAATGAAGTTATCATCTGCTTCAAAGTTTGCACTGAATTCCCTGAAAAACTCCAAGTCTGGATCACCCTGAGGAAAGAATTGCTCAAAATCGAAACTGAATTTTAAGCCTAAAATTAAAATAACGCTGGCGACACTTAAGGCAGAAAATACAGCGATTATTAAGTTTCTAATATTTGATTTCATAGAGATTTTTTAAAATGTAGTACGTAGTTATATTTACGATTTTAGATTGATGATTATAAATGTTTTCATGAGACTAAGATCGAAATAATAGATAAAGACAAATTAAGAATTGTCGATTTATCAATTATGAATTAATCATGTGCGTCGATGATTTTTCAAAATATTCCATCATTTGACCTTTTGTAAACTCATCAACTTCTATTTGATTTACGGCATCCGTAATGTGTTTCATCCAGTGTTCACGGGCTTTCATATCAACTTTATATGGAAAATGACGCTTTTTTAATCTCGGATGACCTCGTTTATCAGAATAGGTATTTGGTCCTCCAAAAAACTGAATTAGAAACAACGCAAAACGTTCTTCCGCAGGCGCAAGGTCTTTCGGATACATTTCTCGCATTAACGAGTCATTTTCCACACCTTTATAAAAAAGATGTGCAATCCTTCGGATAGTTTTTTTGCCTAATTGTTGATAAATTGATGTCATGAACTGAATTTGAAATTTGCCGCAAAGTTATACTTTTTTAACAGATTGATTTGGTCTTGCAAACGTATAAGTGCCTAATTTAGCACCTTTATAGTAAGTATCTAATCCGCTGATAGCTACGCCGTTCATTTTTTCTAAATCAATGTGTCCACCTTCGCCAATAATTTGCTCATCGATGATGATAGTTTCCACTTTACCTACGATAAGAACAGTGCCATTGGTTTTGATTTCAATTTCTTCTGCGAGCGAAAGACCGATTTTGATGGGACTTTCTCCAACAAAAGGAATGGGAAAATCATTTAAATATTTCGCTTCAAGTTGGCAAGCGTCAAATTCTGAAATGTCAGCAGGATATTTTGCGGAAGTTTGGTGTGCTTTTTCGTGAATACCAACAGTAACTGCGTTGAGTGTGAATTTCCCGGTTGCTTTGATATTATTATACGTTTGGCGTTCGACCGTCAATGGGCGCATAATGAAACCGATGTGCGGAGGCGTTGCGCCAATATGTACAACAGAGTTAAAAATAGCGACATTCGTTTGCCCGTCTTTGTCAGTTGTGGCTAACAGGTGCGCACTTTTGTAGCCAGAAATAGTATTCATAAAGTTTCTTCTAAAATACTTTTCTAAGTCTAAAATATCTGAATGGTTGTAAATTTTCATAAAACACAATATTGATAAAACCTATATTTTTAATTAGTCGCAAATATCAATAGAGATTGGTCAATAAAGTTTTATGAAATGTCAATTTTATATTTATTTAATAAAGATAATGCGCCTATTTTGGAGAATTTTGCGCCAGCGATTTTATTAACATCTGGGTCAATATTGAAATGAAGAGCCGTTTGTAAGTTAGCATTTTTTAAAATAGTGTATTCAAAATTGGCTTTTAGAAGGTTACAATCTTTAAAAATGGCATTCGTCAAATTGCTTTCTGTAAAGTCAACCTCTTCTAATGTACAATGATTAAAGAGAATCCCTTTGAGTGTCAATTGATAGAATGAAGAAAAACTCAACATACAATTTTCAAAATTCATAGCTAATAAAAAGGTATTGCAGTCATCAAAATGCAAACCCATCATTTTACAATCTTTGAATTGTACTTCTTTAAAACCTGTATTATGTAAAGTCGCATTTGAGAAATCACAATCTTCAAATTGGCATTCCAAAAAGCTAAAACTAGATAAATCCCTATTTGAAAAATCACACTGACTAAATTGGCAATATTCATAATCAGCTTCCAAGAACGGATGTTTTTTATCAATCATTTTAAATTGTCGGTCTTCTATTTGTGTTTTGCTCATTTTCTATAAGTTTTGACAAATTTATATTTATTTTTAGGATTATTAAACTTTAAATATCAGAAGGGTCAGACGTCTTCAAGGCGTCCGACCCTTAAACCTTGTGAAAATGAAACGACAAAATATATCATCTGGCGGAAAATGGGAAGACATTGTAGGTTATTCTCGTGCGGTAAGAATTGGAAATATCATCGAAGTAGCAGGAACAACTGCCGCAGATGACAATGGTGAAGTCATTGGAAAAGGCGACATGTACGCTCAAACCAAATACATTTTTGAGAAGATGGAAAAAGCATTGCAAGAAGCTGGTGCTAGTATGTCGGATGTAGTTCGGACTCGAATGTTTGTAACGGATATTTCAAAATGGGAAGAAGCAGGAAAGGCGCATGGTGAATTTTTTAGAACGATAAAACCAGCTTCCACAATGGTCGAAATTTCAGGTTTGATTAATCCAGAAATGCTAATTGAAATTGAGATTAGTGCTGTTCTTGATAATTAATAACATACTATTGTAGATTTTTTTAGAACAGAGAAAAGAGAGCAGAGAAGAGAGATTTTTTATCATTGATAATCAATGAATTAAGA
>CAZMEH010001000.1:0-9166 GCA_964564885.1 uncultured Saprospiraceae bacterium
TTAACTTCTTTTAAATTAACTTTTATAGGAGTGTTTGATTATAAATATGAATATTTTATTGAATATAATAAAGAACAAATTATTACTGAAAAATTTGATTATTATCCGTTTGGTCAAATTCGAAATTTATTTACAAGAACTTTAGATAATCAAAACGAAATAGGTCATGAAGTGAAATTGTCAAATGATTTAGATTCTAGAGTGTTGAATATTCATAAAAATCAACCACTATTACATAAATTAATTTCAGAGCCTAGTAAGTTCTATTATTCTCTCTATAAATACTTTAATCAAGATTTCAATTTTTTTGCAGTTAATATGTTTAAACTTGACCAATGGCAACAACAGGTTAATAATCGTATTCAAAAAAAGCAAAATGATTTAGAGAAAAAAAGATTAGAAAAATTATTACAATTAGCAGATATTAAGTTAGAAAGTTTTGAGTTGACAAAAGACAGCGATAATAATTTGGCTTGGATTTATGAAGTAGACACAGCATACAAATTATCAGGAATTCATGCTATTTATAATAATAATATTCTAACTACTGAAAAGCAAAAACTAAGTTTTTCTCAACAATCCAGAGGAACAAATATCCTTTATAGCTTAGGAGGGAAAATTTTAGAACAGCTAGACAAAGGCGGAACGATGTTCATTGATGAAATCGATACAAGTTTACATCCTCGATTAGCTAAGTTTTTAGTTTTACTTTTCCAACATCCAAAGTCAAACCCTAAAAATGCTCAACTCATTTTTACTACACACGAAACCACCTTTTTAGATAAAAACTTATTCCGAAGAGAGCAAATTTGGTTTACAGAGAAGGATGAATTTGGTGTAACAGAATTGTATTCTATGCAGGATTTTGATAAAGTCCGAGAAGATACACCTTTTGAAAAATGGTACTTAGCGGGAAAATTTGGCGGACTACCAGATATTAAAGAACTTGAATTTATCTTTGGTGATGGCGAAAACTAAATACACCATTCTTATCGTCTGTGAAGGCTCAACGACAGAACCGAATTACTTCAAAGGTATCGCTGAATCTATTTCAGCTAAAAACCTTTGGATTGATGATGTCGAAATTACAATCAGTCCAAAACCGCCTTTGGACAATGAAGATTTGCAAGAACACGGAACGCCTAAACATAAAACAAAACGTAAGAAACGACAATTGAGAGTTGTCAAAAATGAACCAATTCCAATCATTGAAAAGAAATATAAAGCTGCACCAATACGCTATGTTCGAGAAGCACAACAAGGTTTAGAAAATGGAACTTTTGATGAGGTTTGGGCAGTTTTCGACAAAGATGGACATCCAAAACCAAAAGAAGCTTATGAACTCGCTACAACATTAATTGAAGGAAAAATAGTTAATATTGCTTTTTCAAGTATTGCATTCGAGCATTGGGTTTTATTGCATTTTGAAAAAAATAATACCGCTTTCCTAAAATCGGAATGTAAAGCAGGAACTGGTAAAAGTAAGAAACCGATTGGCTGTGGAACAGGTATTTCAGGTGATTGCTATGGAGCAAAATGCGTTATTGGATATTTGAAAACTTGCCAATATTTAGATTATAAAAAAGTCATGAACATTTACGCTTCTATAAAAGACAAAACTCAGTTTGCTCTAGAAAATGCTGCTTGGCTTCGTCATCAACAAATCAATAATATACTTCCTATTTGGAAACAAAACCCTTATACCGATATTGATACTTTGGTAAAACGACTATTACAAATTGATAAAAACATCACTTGGACGAGCTATAATGAACCTTTAGAACTGGAAAAAGTAGTGACGACTTTTTCTAAAAACAATGATATATCAAGAATTGAAATTCAAAACAATCAGAATCATAGTTTTATATTGAACCGTTCAAAAATAAGACTTAAAAATCAACATAATCAAAGCCTGTACATTGATTTTGAATCTAAAGTTATTGCCAAAACAGATTTCATAGAAATTGATTTAAAGCCATTCAGTAATCAAAAAATAACCTTATCATTTGATGTTACGCTACGAAACACAGTTATGATTAATCTTTAAAAACCTTTCCAAAAACAACCATTCCGTATTTCGACTTCACAATAAAATTATATTTTCTACCCACACCACATATTAAAAACCACTAAGGAACGTGCAAAAAATAAGTTATAACAGTCTGGCTGCTTCTTTACACGTTCCTTAATTTGCTATTTTCAAATTAATATTCCCATTTTACAAAGGCTTCCATAGCCGCATAATGCGGCAAACCTAGCGCATCATATAAATCGGCTGTTTCTTTATTTCTATCTTCTGCACGTTGCCAAAACTCTCTACTGTCAGCACCTTGAAACACAACGCCATCTTTTTGAGATTGGTGTTTAAAAATCCCTTTTCGCTTTTCCAATACTTGGTCGGGCCCCATAGGAACGGCCATTTCAATTTCATCAATGCTCCATTCTTGCCATGCGCCTCTGTATAACCAAACCCAACAATCTTTCATAAATTTCTTAGGTTTTAATTCTTTTACCGCTGCAAAAATGGCATCTAAACACACCTTGTGAGTTCCGTGTGGATCGGCTAGATCTCCTGCTGCATAAATTTGATGTGGTTGAATTTTTTCAATAAGATCTAATGTTTTCTTAATATCTGCTTCTCCTATTGGGCTTTTCTCTATGGTTCCCGTTTCGTAAAATGGCAATTCCATAAAGTGAATTTGTTCATCTGGCAACCCTATAAAATGACACGTAGCTCTTGCTTCTCCCTTTCGAATCAAGCCTTTGATATACCTTACTTCTGGTGTATCTATTTCACTCGACTTTTTATTTTTAAGAAACTTTACGGCTCTTTTGTAAATATTTTCAGCTTCAACACTTTCTATTCCAAATTTATTATTGTAGTCACACACAAAACTAGCAAAACGCAACGCTTCATCATCTGCAACAGCAATGTTTCCAGAAGTTTGATAACCAACATGCACCTCATGACCTTGTTCTTGCAGCCTTTTAAAAGTTCCTCCCATACTAATGATATCGTCATCTGGATGAGGACTAAAAATGAGTACCCGTTTTTTGGAAGGTTCCGCTCTTTCGGGTCTGTTAGTATCATCTGCATTCGGTTTTCCGCCTGGCCAACCTGTGATTGTATGTTGTAGTTTATTGAATATTTTAATATTAATATCATACGCAGGACCAGAGTCCGCTAATAAATCACTCATTCCGTTCTCTATATAATCTGCATCCGTCAACATTAAAATGGGCTTACTTAGATGAAGTGCTAAACTTATCACTGCTTTTCTAATCAATTTATCCGTCCAAACAATTTCTTCTACTAACCAAGGTGTATTAATTCTAGTTAGTTTTGAGGAAGCTGCCTGGTCTAAAATAAAGGTAGCATTTCTATGTTCTTGCAAATAAGACGCTGGCACTAAACTTGTCACTTCGTCCTCGACAGAAGCTTTTATAATATTGGATTTGCTTTCGCCCCAAGCCATTAGAATGACTCTTTTGGCTTCCATTATTTTTTTCACACCTAAAGTAATAGCTGTTCTGGGCGTGTTTTCTAAACCCAAGAAATCGCCACTTGCGGCAACTCTCGTAATATGGTCTAAAGCAACCAATCTTGTTTTTGAATTTTGAAGAGAACCCGATTCGTTAAAACCAATATGTCCATTTCCTCCAATTCCTAAGATTTGTAAATCAATTCCTCCTAGAACTTCAATTTTTGCTTCATATTGGTCACAATAATCTCTAATAGCTGTTTTTGATAAAGTTCCATCGGGTACATGACAATTTTCTTTTAAAATATCTATATGATTAAATAATTGCTCTTGCATAAAACGAACATAACTATTGATAGAATCTGGTTCCATCGGATAGTATTCATCTAAATTAAAAGACACCACATTCTTAAAACTTAAATCCTCCTCCTTGTGTAAACGCACTAATTCTGCGTATAATCCTTTTGGTGAAGAACCTGTTGCTAAACCCAAAATACAGGGCTGTCTTTGAGATTGCTTTACTTTAATAAGGCTTGCAATTTCCGCTGCGATTGCTTTTGAAGCGGAGGTAGCATCTTCATAAACGACGGTTCCTATATTTTCAAATCTCTTTTCAAAACTAGTTGCTTTGTCTATATTACTTTTTAACATTTTTGATGCTTTAGTTCGTTTTTTTAAAAAAGGCACTACTTTAAAAGGGTTGGTAAGAAATGACTTGCGAGGTCTTTAAGACTTCGCAAGTCTATACTATTGAATAAAATCAGACTTACAAAGTCTTAAAGGCTTCGCAAGTCGAATCTATGAAAAACTATAACACGTTGGTTCTTATCTTCCTCCATGTTCTTATCAATAATAATCCCGAGACAACTGCAACACCCGTTAATGGTAAGGCATAATCATAATCTCCGTATATATAATATCCTGTGGCAAACATGCAGCTGTAAATTAAAACACATCCTAAAAGCATAGCGAGTAAGCCAGAAGGCACGCTCCAATTTTCGTTATCGTCTTTTAACTCAATTCCTTCCGCTGTTGCTTCTTGAACTACTTTTTCCCATCCTGGTCCACCTGGCTGGATTTTTTTATAAAACTTCTGAAGAACTTCTTTGCTCTCAGGCTGTGTCATATAAGTCGCCATCAACCAAATAATAGTAGTAATCAAAACAACCGCTGGGTATTGATAATAGTCTGGGAAAATTCCTGCTTCTTTTCCAAAGAAATAAGCACCTACAGGAGTTAACTTTAAGATAATTGAAATAATACCAGAAGCAAACATTGCTGTGATTTCACTCCAAGCATTAATTCTCCACCAGAACCAACGCAGTATGAAAATAAGTCCCGTACCTGCACCGAACATTAGGAGAACTTCAAAAAGTTGTAATGCATTTTGAAGTAGCAATGCCAGTACTGCACTTAAAATCATTAAAATAACCGTCGATAATCTTCCAACGAAAACTAATTTTTTCTCAGAAGCCTCCGGATTGATTTGTTGTTTATAAAAATCATAAACCATGTAGGAAGAGCCCCAATTTAACTGCGTGGAAATAGTTGACATATAGGCTGCAATCAACGATGCTAAAACCAAGCCTAAAAGACCACTCGGTAGTTTTGTCAGCATGGCAGAATAGGCTAAATCGTTTCCTAGTTTACCATCCGCTATATTAGGAAAAGCCGCTTGAATACTGGCTAAATCTGGAAACACTACTAAAGAAGCTAAAGCGACCAAAATCCAAGGCCAAGGACGTAAAGCATAGTGCATAATATTAAAGAAGAATGTAGCTCCGATTGCATGATTAGCGTCTTTGGCTGCTAACATTCTTTGAGCAATATAACCGCCACCGCCTGGTTCTGCTCCTGGATACCAAGAACTCCACCATTGTACGGCTAACGGAATAATGAACAGCGTAATAACCGCATTTTTATCACTAAAATCTGGTAGAATAGAAAGTTTATCTTTCACATTTTCATGGTCGAGTAAGGCTTCGATACCACCAACTTCGGGTATATTAACTAAATAATATGCGGCACCGATTGCTCCTCCCATTGCTACAAAGAACAAAACAAAATCGGTGTAAACCACGCCTTTAAATCCACCCAACGCACTAAATACAACCGTTATCAAACCTGCACTAATGACGGTTTGCCAAGGTTCTAAACCCAACATAATACCACCAATTTTAATAGCAGCTAATGTCACCGCAGCCATCGTTATTACGTTAAAAATAACGCCTAAATAAACGGCTCTAAATTTTCGTAAGAATCTAGCTGGTTTTCCGCCGTACCTAAATTCATAGAATTCAATATCTGTCTTTACATTAGATTTTCGCCAGAGTCTAGCATAGACAAAAACCGTTAATAAACCAGTAATTAAAAATGCCCACCAAACCCAATTACCTGAAACACCGTTCGTTCTTACGATGTCTGTGACCAAGTTTGGCGTATCGGTAGAAAAAGTTGTCGCAACCATAGAGACACCTAATAACCACCAAGGCATGGTTCTGCCAGATAGAAAAAACTCGGTAGAACTCTCTCCTGCTTTTTTTGAAACATATATCCCAATGGATAGTGTTATCGCAAAGAATGTTGCTATTATTGCGTAATCTAATGTGCTTAAGAATACCATAGTTTCTGTTATTTATTTTGATAGTTTTTCTGAAAGACTTTCTATTAACTTAAACTGATTTTTAGCCCTATCCAAATTGTGTTCTGGGTACTTTATTTTGTAATAAACATCTTGTTTTAAGTAATCCGTTAAAAACCGCAATCCCATGATAAAAATCATTGTTTTTGCTGCTAACGGCAAATATTTTAATTCGGTAGCGGTTAGAGAATATGCTGCTTTTTCTAAAAATCCTTTTTTATATGCTTGATAATAATCTACATTAAATTCAACTTTAGATAGGTCTTTTTCATCTTCTGCGGCAGTGTTACAAATCGTTCTAATAGCATCACCAAAATCATAATGAATAATTCCTGGCATTACGGTATCCGTATCTATCATACAAATACCTTTATTGTCTTTATCGAAAAGTGAATTTGATATTTTTGCATCGTTGTGCGTTACTCTTAACGGAATTTCACCAGTGTCTTTTAGGTTTTGAAGAATGTGCATTTCTTCTTTTAACTCGCTTACTATATTGGTGTATTTTATTGCTTTTTGTAACCGTTCCTTTGTTGCGCCTTTAATTGAAAGCAGATACTCTTTGAAACGAAAAGACATATCGTGAAAATAAGGAATTACTTCAATTAATTGACGACTGTTAAAATCTGAATTCAGGTTTAAAAACGCTCCTAAGAGTTTACCGCCTTCGTAAGCAATTTCTTCATTTTTTGTAATTTCATAGGTTATGCTATCCTCAATAAAAACCATTACATTCCAAAAGTTTCCATCCTGTTTATGATAATATAAGTCTGTATTTTTTGCTTTTACAAAAGTTAAGTTTGTTTTACGAAACGCTGCATCAGACATATACGAAAATTTACTCCGTATATGATTGCTTATGGAAACTTTATTATTAACTAAACCCGCAACATCTTTAAATACATGATGATTTATTCTTTGTAAAATGTATTTATTACCTGAATCTGTATTGACAAAAAATGTATCGTTAATATGACCCGTGTTTAATTCTGAATGGCTTAAATAATCAGAGCCATGATTAAATGAATTAAAAATAGATTTTATAGTTCCTGCTTTCATATTAGTTCCCATTATTACTATTAGACATTTTGTAAAAAACTTAGTTTTTATAAAAAATAGGAGCGTTAGCTAACGCACGGTTTATAGCTTTCATATTAAAATTTATTTTTGTTTTTTGCTACAAACCCTGTCCACAGAGGTTTTGGATCAGGCGGAGCTATGCTCCTCAAATCTTAAAAAACTCACTATACACTGTACTTAGTGCACTGTATCAAAAGCTATTTGCCATTTCGTCAAATGTGGTTTTAACCCATTGTAGTTTATTAATAAACAATGAGTTAAAACCTGTTGGATGGGAAATTAAATCTACTACTATACATTTTAAAAAAGAGAGCAGCGAGTTACCGCCACAGGCAGAGAAGAGAGAGCAGAGACTAGAACAAGAACTAGAACTCTTAATTTATTGATTATCAATCATGAAAAATATAAAAAAATCACTTTTCTCTGTTCTAAAAAAATGTATAGTAGTATGAAGTTAAATATAAATAAATTTTTGAAACATTATACTTAATCAATAACTTTCAACTTTCTCCCTACTTTGGTAAAAGCTTCAACCGCTTTATTTATATGCTCTTTTGTATGAGCGGCAGATAACTGTACTCTAATTCTCGCTTTATCTTTAGGAACTACAGGATAAAAGAAACCGATAACATAAATACCCTCATCTAACAATTGATTTGCCATAGTTTGAGATAGTTTAGCATCGTATAACATAACAGGCACAATTGCCGCATCAGCACCAACTAAATCGAAACCAGCTGCTTCCATTTCAGTTCTAAAATGAGTCGTATTCTCTTCTAACTTATCACGTAAAGAAGTGTCATTTTCTATCATTTCAAAAACCTTCAAAGATGCGCCAACTATTGTTGGTGCTAAAGAATTTGAAAATAAATAAGGTCTAGAACGTTGACGTAATAATTCTATAATTTCTTTTTTACCCGTCGTAAAACCTCCCATTGCACCACCTAAAGCCTTTCCTAATGTTCCCGTAATAATATCTACTCTTCCAAGTACATTTTTCAGTTCTATAGTTCCACGACCCGTTTTACCAATAAAACCTGATGCATGACATTCGTCAACCATTACTAAAGCATCATATTTGTCTGCTAAGTCGCAAATTTTATCTAATTCGGCAACGACACCATCCATAGAGAAAACACCATCAGTTACGATTATTTTAAAACGATGATTTTCTTTGCTCGCTTTAATTAATTGTTCTTCTAAAGATACCATATCGTTATTTGCATACCTATAACGAGCTGCCTTACACAAGCGAACACCATCAATTATAGAAGCATGGTTTAACGAATCTGAAATAATTGCATCTTCTTTGGATAGTAAAGGCTCAAAAACTCCACCATTCGCATCAAAAGCAGCAGCATATAAAATAGTATCTTCACAATGAAAGAATTCTGCTATTTTTGCTTCTAATTCCTTGTGTATATCTTGAGTACCGCAAATAAATCTAACAGAAGACATTCCAAAACCATGCGTATCTAAAGTATCTTTCGCCGCTTGAATAACGTCCTTGTTGTTTGATAAACCTAAGTAGTTATTAGAACAAAAATTAATAACCTCTTCTCCTGTGGAAACCTTAATAACCACATCTTGTGATGTTGTTATTATACGTTCTTCTTTGAATAAGCCGTTATCTTTTATTTGCTGTATTTCTTGTTGTAAATGCTCTTTAATTCTTCCGTACATAATTAGTTTTATTTAAACTGTTAAGTAGTTGAGTCTATTTATTTAAACTTTAAAAACTCATAAACCCTTGATTATCAATTTAGTTTAATTTTTAATTTAATTAACTACTTACAGGTTGATATTGTTTCTTTAATTCTGTTATTTCTTTTTGCTCATCTGTTAATTTTGGCTTTCCTCGACCTGGAAAACTGTTCTTTCCATAAGTAGTTGATTCTTTTCGCCAACGATGTAACACAGAATATGGAATAGATAACTCTTCACATACTTGTTTAACATTGCC
>CAZMEH010001001.1:0-10835 GCA_964564885.1 uncultured Saprospiraceae bacterium
TTTATTTTTAGACTTTTATTTCTGCAAAGGGAACATGACCATCCTTCTTAGGAACGCCAATAGAATAAGTTACGGGTTTTAGCATCGTTAATTTTTTCTTTAACGAGTTAAAAAACCTCTGCATAGCCTAGCTCTGGAGCTATTTTTTAAGGAAGTTAAAGGAAAAAAGAACCAGTTAAAAACCGTAAGTTATTTTATTGACGTTCCTTAACTGTCAAGGTGCGACAGGCAGTTTCAAAATACGTCATTTAAAACTTAAACCTACATTTTTCATGCTATAAGAACTTTTCTAAATAAAGACTATTACAACTTAAAATATAAATGAAAACATCTTTCACAAATATAATTCTTAAAGCACATCAAATACCGAAAGAGCTGCCTGGAACAAAAGAAGTAGAGCAATTTATTGATAAATTACTTAAATTTCTATTTCCAGAACTCGATAATAAACGACTTCGTAACGAACTAGAAGTAGAAACAAGATTCAATCAATTGGCAATTGACTTTGAACAATTGATCTTTGAAACAACAGCTTGTAACTATTTAGATGCAAACAGCACTTGTCGGGCTTTTTTTGACGGAATAGAAAAAGTGTACGAATGGTGTATTGAAGATAGTCAAGCAATACTAGAAGGCGATCCAGCAGCAAAAGACATTCAACAAGTTATTCGTTCCTATCCTGGTTTTTATGCTATCGCAATTTACAGAATAGCAAATTTAATGTGTGTGCTTAGTATTCCATATTTACCTAGAATTTTATCGGAATATGCACATTCTAAAACAGGTATTGATATTCATCCTAAAGCTAAAATCGGTCAACGCTTTTGCATTGATCACGGTACAGGAATTGTAATTGGTGAAACTTGTACCATTGGCGATAATGTCAAAATTTATCAAAATGTAACGCTCGGCGCATTGAGTGTGTATAAATCAATGGCGAGTACAAAACGCCATCCAACTATTGCAAATAATGTTGTTATTTACTCTGGTGCAACTATTCTTGGTGGCGAAACTGTCATCGGTGCAGGTGCAGTCATTGGCGGAAATGTTTGGATAACTTCAAGCGTGAAACCATTTACTAAAATTTATTATTCTGCAAAAAACAATCAAACAGTAAAAATGAAATCAGACAATATTGGAAAACTAATCGGCAACACGCCATTGGTGCGAATGAAATTCCCAGAAATCCCTGCTCATGTCACTTGGTATGGCAAATTGGAAGGAAATAATCCTGCCGGCAGCGTCAAAGATAGACCTGCTTTTTATATGATAAACGAAGCGTTAAAGCGTGGCGATATTAATAAAAAATCAAAAATAGTAGAAGCAACAAGTGGAAATACGGGTATTGCTTTGGCTATGGTTGCGGCTTCCTTTGGTTTGGATATGACGCTTTTGATGCCAGCAACGGCTACAAAGGAACGCATCGGAACAATGAAGGCTTATGGCGCAACAGTCATTCTAACGGATGCGAACAAAACCATTGAGTACTCAAGAGCAGTTGCGGATAAAATGGTTGCGGAAGATGGTTATATCATGCTCAATCAGTTTGAAAATCCAGATAACTACTTGGCTCATTACGAAACAACTGGTCCAGAAATTTGGCGAGATACTGGCGGACAGGTGACGCATTTTGTGTCTAGCATGGGAACGACAGGCACTATTATGGGAAATTCCATGTATCTAAAAGAACAAAATCCTCAAGTTAATATTATTGGTGTGCAACCTGAAGAAGGTTCTCGTATTCCTGGGATTCGAAAATGGTCACCAGAGTTTTTACCAAAAATATATGATCCTAAAAAGGTGGATCGCTTGCTTTATGTCAATTCGGAACAAGCGAAAGCGATGACTAGAAGATTGGCTCGTGAAATGGGTATTTTTGCAGGAATGAGTAGCGGCGGCGCATCTCATGCGGTTTTGGAATTAATTAAAACCTTGACTGAACCTGCTGTGATTGTCAGCATCATTTGTGATAGAGGTGATCGATATTTGAGTTCTGGTTTGTTTTAGCAATGAAGCATAAATAACTTAGAATGACTCACCGCTAAAGATATATTAAGTAAAAAGACAGAAGTCAGACCGTCCCGAGTGCTCGGATTGGCGTCAAGAAGATTTTAAAAAGAGCTTTCAATCGCCCTGAAAGGGCAAAAGCAATAGCATCCCGAAGCCTCGGGATGAAAAGTTACAATCATTTTTCAGCCCTGAAAGGGCGTAAGCCAAGATACGCTATTTATGCTTACGCCCTTTCAGGGCTGAAATGATCTTTTTTTCTCCGTAGGGCGATGCCCTACGCTATTGCTAAAGCCCTTTCAGGGCAAATAAACAAAATTTTTGTAAGCTCTTTGACGCTAATCCGAGTGCTCGGGATTGTTTTTCAGTAGGTTGGAGCAATGGGTCACGACCCATTGGACGAAAATGGCAAAAATTGTCAAAGAACCATTAATTATTATGAATAAAGTCTAATGAAAAACTCTACATTGAACATTAATTTAAGCTGAAACGCTATGATCTCTCAATGCATCGTTCAATGATGTTTTCTTATTTGTGCTAGCTTTTCTTTTTCCGATAATTAAAGCACAAGGAACGTTATAAGTTCCAGCAGCAAATTTCTTCGGATAAGTTCCAGGAATCACAACAGAACGAGCAGGAACACGACCTTTGTAAGTCACAGGTTCGTCGCCAGTCACGTCAATAATGTGTGTAGATTGCGTTAAAACAACATTTGCACCAAGTACCGCTTCCGTTTCTATTCGAACACCTTCCACAACAATACAGCGAGAACCGATGAAACAATTATCTTCGATAATCACTGGCGCAGCCTGAACAGGTTCTAAAACGCCACCGATTCCAACACCGCCGCTCAAGTGAACATTCTTACCAATCTGAGCGCAAGAACCAACCGTTGCCCAAGTGTCAATCATTGAACCAGTTGCTACATAAGCACCAATATTCACATAACAAGGCATCATAATCGTGCCTGGCTCCAAGAATGCGCCATGACGAGCAATCGCATGAGGAACAACACGAACGCCAAGTGCAGCGTAGTTTTTCTTCAAAGGAATTTTATCGTGAAATTCGAACGGAGGCATTTCTATAGTTTCCATTTTTTGGATTGGAAAATATAGAATCACACCTTTCTTTACCCAATCGTTGACTTTCCAACCATCTTTCGTTGGTTCGGCAACTCGTAATTTCCCAATATCCAATAAGGCAACAACTTCCCTAATCGCATCTTGAACTGTGCTGTCTTTTAGCAAATCACGGTTTTCCCATGCTTTTTCAATTATTTCTTGTAACTTTTCCATGTAGTCGTAATTATATTTTATGTAATTGCTTTCTTTTTTTACGAAAGTGGTAAAGATAGAGGATAGAAATTAACTTCTTTAAAATTTTACACACTAATTAAAAATCTAAAAACATGAAATTTTTATTTCAAATTCAATTCTTGTTCGTTATACTGATGTTTATTTCTTGTTCGGCATCAAAAACCGAAACGGTCGAAGTTAAAAGCGAATCGGGTGAAGTGATTGAAGTGTTTGAAATCACTAGCGAAGACGGCAAAAAGAACGGAACTAGAAAAACCTTTGACGAGGAAGATGGATCTTTGGCCTGGGAAGAAAGTTACAAAGACGACGTTTTACAAGGAACAAGAACACTTTTTTATGCAAATGGTCAACTGCGAGAGGTTGAAAATTATGAAAATGGTATTTTAGTTGGCGAAGTCATTTCGTATGATGCAACGGGTAAAGTGTTGGTAAAAACGCCATATATCAATAAAGCGGGCAAAAGTGTCTTAAATGGTATTATTGAACGATATTATCCGAATGGTCAATTGATGGAAAAGGTAACAGTGATTGATAATAAATTCAATGGCGCATTCGAAGAGTATTATGAAAATGGTAAACTAAAAGCGACAGGTAATTATGTTGAAGACCGTTTTGATGATCCATCCGAAATTGGTATTGTCGAAACTTACGACTCTACAGGTACGCTTCTTCGCAAATTAGATTGTACTTTTGACGAAGACAAGGGATTTAGTACTTGCAAAACTATTTGGGCAAAAGAATAGAGATTTATTGCTTCATTCTTAAACAAGTTCGTTGTATTGCTTCAAGTAATGAAACGGTAAAGCAATGAAACAGTAAATCCAATGAAACAGTGAAACAATGAAAAACTTAGTAATTCTTTTTTTAGTATTTATCGGATTAGATTCAGTTGCTCAAACAACTGGCGGAGGCGAGATTTATCAATTTATGACTTTGCCAAATACAGCTCGTGTAACTGGGCTAGGCGGTAGTTTGATTTCTGTTAAAGATGATGATGGCGCATTAGCTTTCCAAAATCCAGCGTCGCTGAATGATGCGATGAGCAATCAAATTTCGTTTTCTCAAAGTTTTTATTTGTCTGATATTAATTATGGTTCTGCTTCGGTAACTCGAAAATTAGGCAAACTGAATTACGTCGCTGGCGTTCAATATATCAACTACGGAGATTTTCAACAAACCGATGAAACGGGTTTAGTTACAGGTCAGTTTGATGCAAAAGAAATGGCTCTCCTCGGCGGTGCAGGCTATCAATACAGCGAAACACTTTCTTTTGGCGCAACGGCTAAGTTTATCAATTCTCGTTTTGAAAGTTACGATTCTTATGGTATTGCGGCTGATTTAGGTGCGCTTTATGCGGATACTTCTAAAGGTTTTTCAATTGGTTTTGTCGTGAAAAACCTAGGTCAACAATTGTCTTCTTATACACCAGACAATGTGGAAGCATTACCATTTGATATACAATTGGGTATTTCAAAGAAATTAAGGTATTTACCATTTCGATATACTTTTACTTTCCACAACTTACATCGCTGGGACATTACTTATGACGATCCAAATGCGGAAAGTGCGACTTTACTATTTGGTGAAGAACCCGTAGAAACAGGCGATTTCGCTGCTTTTGCAGATAATTTAGCTAGACATATGATTTTCAGTGGAGAATTTCTCTTAGGTCGCAAACAGAATTTTCGTCTTCGTTTCGCTTATGATCACCTTCGTCGTCGGGAGTTACTAGTTGATAACACACTTGGCATGATGGGTTTTTCTTTAGGTTTTGGTTTGAAAATTAATCGTTTTAGAATTGATTACGGTCGAGGAAACTATCACTTAGCAGGTGGAAATTCTCATTTGACATTTTCTACGAATTTGTCAGAGTTTAAATCTAAGAAGAAGATTATAAAGTAAGTTGGAAGATAAGCATCGGATACCTTCAAGGCATCCGATGCTTGTCTTTTTTTATTTATTACAAATCTAATTGTTTACCATCTTTCCAAATCTGAGGTAAATCCGCTGACGTTGAGTGTTTCGTTTCCATAATAGTCATAGCATCATCGAAAGCATCTTCAACATTATTTCCTTCTGATAATCCAATATACAGACCACTAGCAAAATCAATAGATGCGGTATCTTTTACTGCATTGTTCATTCCTATTACATAAAAACCTAGTTCAGAAAGTACTTTAGCCTGTTTTGCAGAATAGCAGGAATTTAGAAGAACCAGTTTAAGGCTATCCTTATGCTTTTTAAACAATCGCCTCAATGCACGAGTAGGCATTTCTAGCTTCGTATTGTCATCATTGCTTATAATAATTGCATTTCGCTCACCATGTCCTGCAAAATGGACAATTTGAGGTTTTTGCTTCATAGCTAAAATTAAATTCTCAATGGTAAGTGCTAATTCAGGTTGCAGCAAATCATAGTATTCGTTTTTGCGCATTCTTTCGCTGACTAGACGATATTCTTTATTCACTTGCACCCTTCCTTCATTTGTTGGATCTGCCGAAAGAAATAAAATTTGTTCCTTTCCATTGCTTTTATGCGATTCCTCTTCTTCAACAATAGTGGGCTCAGGAATTTCTAGTTTATCTAAATACCTATTCTTAAAACCTTCATAAGAACGGTATTCGCTCTTTTTAAAAATAAATTCTGAATAAAAATCATCATTTAATTCTTCTTCGGCTCTATTCAAAAAGCCATTTGCCCAAAGCGTAATCATTGCTCGCTCACGTTTGTAGCTTTTTTCTTCAATTAACGAACCTAAATAGCCTTTTTCATTTTGTCTGTAACGAGCAGAATAAAGAATAGCTTCGGTAGTATATTTTTCATAATTTAACTCGTTAGCTATTTTTAGAATTGTATCAATAACTAATTTCAATTCATTATTTTGAATAAGAACTTTAATATTTTGAAATGTTGACATATCATTTTTGATTTAGAACATAATGTTAACATTTTAAAACCGCTTTTCAAAAAAAATTACTGCTCATAATCATCTCGAATCAACATTAACGGATTAGCCATATACCATTGTTCTCGCTCGTCTGTATAGCCAAAAGTAGCATGCGGCAAGCGTTTATTTAAATATTTTGCAACATTAGGAATATCACTTTCCAGCAATCGGATAGTGATGTCGTCACCATTATCTAATTTAAAATACATCGTTCCTTTTCTGACCCATTGTACGCCAAACGGCAATCGAACCGTTACGATAGAATAAACCCAAACAATGGCAGTCGGTTGATTATTCAACAAAAGTATCAACGGCATTTGATTGACTTTCCTATTTTTAAAAACATTAATAAACAATCGAATACTAGTGACAATAGAGGTTAAACCCACGATTCCCAAAAACCAAGAATTATGCTTAAAATTGTAAAGGGTTGCCCAAATTCCAAATAGTAAACAAGTAAGCGCAACAGCCAATTTTGTATTTCGGTCGTTGACTAATGCTTGTTCAATACATCGTATTTCGTAATTTTCGGACATAAACACATTTATGATTTATCAGCGATTATTAATTTGGCAATAGATATAAAAAAATCAAATAAGAGATTACTAACTGAATTATTCAAGCCTCAAAATTATTAAGATTTTTTAAAACAAATAATTTTAATTAGTTTTGTTTTAAACAAATTGTTGCTTTGATAGTTTTGAAATTTTCATTAAACTAACGATAATACAATAGTCTTTTGTGAATAAAGGCTAATGAACAAGTTCAATATAGGAATATAACAGTAGCGCAATTATAATAGTTTTTCAGATGGCACAAAGTACTTATACAGAAGATAATATACGTTCCCTCGATTGGAAAGAACACATCAGAATGCGTCCCGGTATGTACATCGGTAAGCTCGGTGATGGTTCTTCTGTTGACGATGGAATTTACATTTTATTAAAAGAGATTATTGATAATTCCATTGATGAACATGTCATGGGATTTGGAAAAGAAATCGAAATAACGATAGCTGATGGACGAGTGATTGTACGTGATTACGGTCGTGGTATTCCGTTGGGTAAAGTGGTGGATTGTGTTTCTAAAATCAATACAGGTGGTAAATATGATTCAAAGGCTTTCCAGAAAGCGGTTGGTTTGAATGGTGTTGGTACAAAGGCAGTTAACGCTTTGTCTGGCTATTTTAAAGTAGAAGCATTTCGGGAAGGAAAGACTAAAATTGCTGAGTTTTCGCAAGGAAATTTGCAAACGGATCATAAAATTACTACGTCGAAAGGACGAAATGGAACACTGACGACTTATGAGCCTGATAGCACGATTTTTAAAAATTATCGCTATCGTTTAGAATACGTTGAGAACCAACTTTGGAACTATGCGTATCTAAATGCAGGTTTAAAAATCAGATGTAACGACAAGGTTTTCTATTCTAAAAAAGGGTTATTGGATTTAGTTAATCGTAAGACAAATCCAGATAATCATCGTTATCCTGTTATTCATCTAAAAGGTGAAGATATTGAGGTTGCTTTGACGCACGGTATTCAGTATGGCGAGCAATATTATTCGTTTGTCAATGGCCAGCACACGACGCAAGGTGGAACGCACCAGAATTTCTTTAGAGAATCTATTGTAAATACAGTTCGAGAATTTTATAATAAAAAATTCGACGTAACGGATGTTCGTGCTTCAATCATTGCTGCGCTGAGTATTCGAGTGCAAGAACCTATTTTTGAGTCACAGACGAAAACTAAACTAGGTTCGACACATATTGCGCCAGATGGCGTAACGGTTAGAACGTTTATTAATGATTTTGTTAAGACGAATTTGAATAACTTTTTGCATAAAAACCCAGAAACAGCCAAAGAGTTGTTGAAGCGAATTATGCAATCGGAGCGAGAGCGCAAAGATATTGCGGGCATCAAAAAACTCGCTAACGAACGAGCGAAGAAAGCTAAAATTCACAATAAAAAATTACGGGATTGTCGAGTTCATTATACGAAGACGAAAGATGAGCGACACAAGCAATCAACGGTTTTTATAACAGAGGGAGATTCTGCGAGTGGCTCTATCACAAAAGCAAGGGATGTTCAGACGCAAGCGGTGTTTTCTTTGCGTGGTAAACCATTGAATACCTATAATCTGACCAAAAAAATCGTTTATAAGAACGAGGAATTTAATTTGCTGCAACACGCATTAAATATTGAAGATAGTATTGATGATTTGCGTTACAATCAAGTGGTGATTGCAACGGATGCGGATGTCGATGGTATGCATATTCGATTATTATTATTGACTTTCTTCTTACAATTTTTCCCTGATTTGGTGCGTCACGGGCATTTATATATTCTTGAAACGCCACTTTTCCGTGTTCGGAACAAGAAACAAACGTTCTATTGTTATAGCGAACAGGAAAAACAAACGGCTATGAAGAAATTGCGTGGTATACCAGAAATTACTCGATTTAAAGGTTTAGGAGAGATTTCGCCAAATGAGTTTAGTGATTTTATTGGTGAAAATATTCGACTTGAGCCTGTTGTGTTGCGAGAAGAAACGGAAATTGACAAGGTTTTATCTTACTATATGGGCAAAAATACGCCTGACCGTCAGAAGTTTATTATTGACAACTTGAAAGTGGAAAAGGATGAATTGGAAGAGGCTTAATATTAATGGAATGTTGGAGGATTGGAATGTTGCAGGATTGGAAGGATGGAGAGTTAGAACGTTGAAGTATTGGAAAAGCTTCGATGTATTTTTCCAACGTTCCATTTTTCCATCATTTCATCACTCCATTTTTCCATTACTTGCAATACTCCTTTTATTACTCGTCGGTTGCGATAGTGAGTTGACTGCTCCTAGTAGAGATATTGCGAAAAGTGATTTGTACATCGAACGAGCGACAGATGTTGAGATTTTATATAGTGATTCTGCGGTTATTCGGTTGAGTATTCAAGCGCCAACTTTATTGAATCACATCAAATCGGGTCAGGAGAAAAAAGAGTTTCCCGACGGAATTAAGGTTGATTTCTTTAATGAATCGGGTCAAACAACGAGTACATTGACCGCAAAATCGGCAATTCAAAATGCACGAGATGATAAAATTTTTATCAGAGGTGACGTTGTTGTAACAAGCGAAAGTAAAGAGACTTTGGAAACGGATGAACTGATTTGGGATGAACGTGGAAAAAAGCTTTATACTGATAAATGGGTCAAAGTAACGACGCCAGATGAAGTGATTTACGGTTACGGTTTTACGTCAAATCAAGAATTTACTTATTGGAAAATTAGTAAAGTACGTGGTAGATTTAACGTCGGTAACGGTTTGAAAGAAGAGTTTAATTAGTAGGGAAGTTAGACCTATCGCTGTGAGATTACTCACTTAGCCTGCCTGTCGGCAGACAGGTTCATTCTCAGAAGTCAGATAAATGACTTTTTAAACAAGTTCTATATTAAAAAAGGAAAGGACTCATACTTGTAAACATGAATCCTTTCCTTTTTAAAAATCTGACAGTGAGTGAAACGAACGATCTGACAGTGAAGCGATCTGACCTCCGACTTCTCACCTAATCTATATTTGTATAAATGGCTTGAATGTCATCATCTTCATCAAATTTGTCCATCATCTTATCAATATCAACTAACTGTTCTTCCGTGTATTCTACTGGCGTAGTCGCAAAACGTTTTAAATTAGATTGGTTAATTTCAAAACCTAAAGCTTCAATTGCATCGCCCAAAGTACCAAAATCGGTATATTCTGCATAGAGATAAACCGTTCCATCCTCCTCTTCAATTTCATCTAATCCAGCGTCGATCAATTCCAATTCCATTTCTTCCAAATCCATCTCATCCGTTTTCAATAATTCAAAAACAGCTTTTCGATTGAACATATAAGTCAATGAACCATTCGGTACTAAACTACCATCCGCCTTATTAAAGTATGATTTTATATTCGCAACAGTACGAGTTGTATTATCCGTAGCGCATTCTATAAAGCATAAAACACCATGCGGGCCTTTTCCTTCATAGTTCACTAAAGTAAAATCTTTTGCATCTTTTCCAGTTGCTCTATCAATAGCCGCTTCGATGTTTTTCTTAGGCATGTTTTGCGCCTTAGCATTTTGTATAGCCGCACGCAATTTAGGATTCATGTCTGGATCTGAGCCTCCTTCTTTAGCTGCAACCATCACGGCTTTCGCTAATTTTGGAAATATTCTCGACATATTGCCCCAACGCTTTTCTTTTGCTGCTTTTCGATATTCAAATGCTCTTCCCATCGTATATTAGAATTGTACTTTATTTATAAGAATAGTCAAAAATAAGAAGTTATCTAGTATATAAAAAAAATGAACCATAGAATATCCTGTTCAATCCACTAAACAGTAGCTTTTTAGCACTATTTTACTTTCTATTCGCTTTAATAAATTCTGTTGGGTCTAAATATCCAGATTGATTTCCATATCCTTCGCCTATTGGCAATTCAACATCTTCACGTATTTCAAAATGCAAATGGGATTTTTTTTAAAAAAATCTTGTTATAAATGTGAATTAGTTGTAATTTAGAAATACAA
>CAZMEH010001002.1:0-2621 GCA_964564885.1 uncultured Saprospiraceae bacterium
AGCAACTCTACCTGTTCTATCTTTGTAAAGACCGTTGATAGCAAATTCTATTCTATCATAATTAAGTATCAGGTTAGTAGTAACCAAATGTTTTGCATGATTAGAAAGGTAAGCAGAAACGATATCTTCTGGATTACTAGAACTTAAGAAAGTATAACCCACATTCCAACTAATGCTCATATTATCCGTGACTTGACGAGTGTACCAAGATTCAAATTCAATACCATAAGTCGTTACAGAAGAAATATTTTGTGCGTAAGAGTACTGCGTGCTATCAGACTGTTTTAGTTCATCTGGTATATTATTAATATCACTTGCAATAGTATTTACAAAATCTATCAAATCGGTTCCTTGTCTACCAAAAGCAGTTGCCGTTAAACGCCATTCTGGGATAGGATAGAAGTCAACTCCAATTTCTCCTGACCAACTAATTTCTGTTTTGAGGTCAGGATTTCCAACATTTCTACCTGGCAAAACATTAGTTTTATTGTAATTACTATAACGTTCCGTGTAATCTGCGGCTCTGATACTGCGTCCTGAGTTGGCTCTTAATGTAATTTTATCATTAATATAATAAGAGATACTAACTTGCGGTAAGGCTTGAACGCCATAAACTTCTTCATAATCAGCTCTAAGACTCGCCATTATGTTAAATCCTTCAAATGGTCTTAAAATACCAATCGCATAAACACCTGCATGAATATCATCATGGTTTCCTCTATCGCTACTTTCAATGGTACGATAGTCGAATTGTGCGCCAAATTTCAAATCAATGTCTTTATTAATACTTCTTAAATGATTGATTTGCGCAAAATAAGTCTGCGTAGCGTGTACATTTGTCAAACTAGGAACTGGTGGTAAAAATGCAAAAGTATCCGTTCCGTAGCGATAAGTCAAGTTAATATCCGTTGAGCTATTTTCACCAATATGTCTGGCTTGAGTTTGTAACCAAACACTCGAAGTCACTTCTTCTGATTGGTCAAATGTACTATTCGTATAGAAATAACGTGCGCTAAAATCACGTACGTCAATAGCTCCACGTAGACCAATTTGCCAATCTCCTACTGGAATTGCGGCCGAAAGAGTGGCTGTTCGCACATCAAAATAATTGTTGTAACCAGCAACAGTATCCGTATCGTCGATAGAATATTGTTGAGGAACGAACTGACCATCAGATTGATTGACTAATCCACTAAGGCTTAGTTTGATATCATTTATTTTTCCACGAAAACCAACATTTCCATTCAATAAACTGTGTTCACCCAAATTAACTTCACCATCTGCGTTAAAACTATTGTTTTGCCCTTTTTTGGTAATAAGGAAAGTTTTAGACACAATATTGATAACACCACCAACTGCATCTGGACCATAGATAGCTGCCGCAGGACCACGTAGTACTTCAATTCTAGCAATCTCAGATGTCGCAATTGGAATATTTGCATTAAAATGAGCCGTTAAAGGTGCATTCATTCGCATGCCGTCAATCACTACAATGACTTGCTGGTAAGTACTTCCACGCATCGAAATATCAGATTGCGCACCAAAACCATTTCTTGATTGCACTTCAATACCTGGCAAATACCTCAACAATTCATCAATTGAAGTTACGGGTAATAAGCTAATATCTTTCGCTGTAATAACCGAAACATTTCGCCCTGTCATACTAATAGCCTTTGGGATATTCACCGCTGGAATATTCAAAGTATCCATTAACATATCAACGTCAACTTGTGCATTTAAAGACACGAAATGACTGATTAGAATAAAAATAATAACAATTTGCTTTCTCATGTATCTAATTATTTAAGCAGTTAGTTACAGCAATTATTTTCCAATTTTTATTTTATGGAAATACAATTTTATTGCTATAACTAACTGCTTTCGAGTAATTTGAGCGCAATGATACAGCCTTATTTTATTCTATAAAATTCTTTTTTGTTAAGGAAATGTTAAGCGATGATAGTACAGCTTGTTTAAATATATCCGAGTACTCAACAATATTGGTTCTTTGAAAAATCCTTTGAAAAAACGTTAGACACAAATTTTAGCCCAATTCTAGCCTACTTCGTAACTATTTGATGATTCCGATAAAGATTATCGGAAATCACGGGATTTTTCAAGGAACTACAATATTTAGGAATTATCTTTCTTACCAATGCTTTCGACTTTTTTAATCCATTTGTCAATAGTTACTTGTTTTTGATGTTTGACGCTGCCAAAGGCGGTGACTTTTGATTTAATGCCAACAAAATTGAAAAACAGACAACGCACTATTTTAAAGTCAGGTTGACTATGTATTAATTTATAATACCAAACAGGCGTATCGGAAGTTGTAATTTTGGATTAAAATTTTAAACAAGTTCTTAAACTCATTAAATGTAATTGATGAATTTCAATGTTTTTATTTTGTCTTGCTCCCTTCATATAGGATTCTAAAAATACTCCGCAAAGACTGTTTTGTATTGGATGACCTTGACTAACAACGATTTTTCGCATAATTAATGTTTGATGTAAAAAAAATGATGTTTTCTAATAATTTCTGCTTTCTTCATTAATTATTAAGAGAAATTCAAACGCACCTTTTCTAATAATAAAACATGGAAAATATTAACTATTATTAA
>CAZMEH010001003.1:0-6893 GCA_964564885.1 uncultured Saprospiraceae bacterium
ATTTGCTAACGTTTTGCGCCACGCCATCCATGGCTTTATATCATTGTTTATATGACCGGCGATTATTTTTTGTTTGAAAATACTCTGCCGAATGGTGCTGCGATTATTGCTGCTTATCAGGTTGTTTCAGTGTTGGTTGTTGCATATTTTGTTCAATCGGAGGTTGAAGAACATAAAAATATAATGCAAACTGCTGATTTATAAACTTCAAAAGATACTCCAGTCTTAAGCTTGTTTACTATCAATTCTGACTGCCTTAATAGAAGCAGGAATAGTAAAGTTATTTTTATCAAAAGTTTCTTTAATCATCATCATTGCTTCACTTTTAGCTTCTAAAGTAGATATTTTTTCGGTTGCTTCTACCCAAAATCGAATTTGAAAATCTACTGAATTTTCACCAAATACTCGGTAGTAAAACTCTACATTTTCCTCATTTTCTTGCGGAAAACGTTTGGTCAATACTTCTTGCGATACTTTTTTGACTTCCCGAAGATCCGCTTCGTAACCTACTCTACAATTTAAAGTAATCCGCATTCGATCGGTCAATGTATAGTTTTTAAAAGGGTTTTCTAACACTTTACTATTCGGAATAATCACAAAATTATTATCCGTTCCAAGCAATTTTGTATTACCCAGATTAATCTCTTGAACCGTTCCACTATAACCATTCGTTTCTACAAAATCTCCGATATTTAAAATATCCTTCATCGAAAGCGCAATACCAGAAAAGCTATTCGCCAGCGTTCCTTGCAATGCTAAACCTATTGCCAAACCTGCAACGCCTGCACCTGCTAATAATGACGTCAAAACGGCATCTAATTGCAAAATACCTAACGCTAATATTAAACCAACGAAAACTAAAACGGTCGAAGTTATCTTGATCGCTAATGAACGAACAGATATATCTTCAATAACTTTTGACAATGGTATTTCTAACCAACGTTGAACTTTTCGAGATAGCCAGTAAACCAATGAAAACACAATTACAGCTAACAAAAAATTGGGTAGATTAGTAATAATTAGGTCAAACCAACCTATTAGTTTTCCAATTAAATTTTGAAATGAAGTATTAAGTTGCTCTTGCATATATGTAATAATTTGTTATTATTCGTTGTAAAAAAAATAGTTCTTTATGATTTTATATGGCTTTAGTGTTTCAGCCAGATGTTTGACGTTTTGGAAACCTTAGCTACCACAATAATACAATAAAGTGTTTGTAGAAATGAATCAAGGCTATAAATCTAATCATAAAATAATTTTGGTTTTGTGAATAAAGACTATTAAGCAACCTTTCATTTTATCTTCTGTCATTAAGGTTGAAAGTAATTAAGAACACAGGTTTTGTTATTTTCAATTTTCATTTGAGTAGAGAATTGCTCTGCTACTGTTACTAAGTACTTAGTTTTTTATTTATTTTAAGGTTAGATATTTTCATTTTTATTAACTACTATAAGACATTTAACCAAGTCGGCTAAAGCCGAAGGTACGACTACTAAACGCTATACTATAAACTAACATCTATTACTGAATGGACTATCAAAATACGCATCGAGAGATAGTAGAAGCCTGTAAGAACGGTAATCGTTCTGCACAGTTTCAACTCTATCAACTCTATTCGCAAGCCATGTACAACATTTGTTCTCGTATGCTAAACGATGTTTCGGATGCGGAGGATATGCTTCAGAATTCATTTATTGATGTATTTACGAAGTTAGATTATTTCAGGTTTGACTCTTCGATAGGTGCTTGGATAAAGCGCATTGTCGTTAATAATTGTATCAATTTTTTAAAAAAACGTAGATTACAAATTGTTGATATAGGCGATAGAGATCTACCACAAGCGAGAGACGATAGCAAATGGGAAGATATTCCATTCACCGTAGAAACCATAAATGAGGGAATTAATCAACTGCCTGATGGTTACAGAGTAGTGTTGACCTTATATTTGCTCGAAGGCTATGACCATAAAGAAATTGGAGAAGTCCTTGACATTACAGCATCAACCTCAAAATCACAATACAGCAGGGCAAAGAAAAAGCTCCGTGAAATATTAAAACAAAAAGGATTGCGCAGAAGTGGATGAGTTCAATTTACGATTTATTCGATTTTAGATTGCATTTCAATCAAAACTAATTATCATCCAATATTAGAACATAATGAGTTTTATCTAAAAAATGAATTAAATATTAAAAGCAATGGAATATCAAATACTTGCAATTCGTAATTCGTAATTCCTAATTTTTAATTATACTCCTTATGTCAGCAAAAATTATTTCAATCATGCAAGACGATCTTGAAAAGTTTGTAAACAATAATAGAGCAGCATTTGATGCAAAAGCACCTAGCTTCGCTCTTTGGGAAAATATAGAAAAGGAACTCAACCAAAAAAAGGAAGAAAAAGTAGTTCCACTGTCTGTCATAAAATCTGAACGCAACCATTTTCGGATGCGAATAATGCGCTATGGAAGTATTGCAGCCGTTGGATTATTGCTCTTGACCGTCGGCGGCGTTATCGGAAGTCAATGGTTTGGCAGTAATAATAATGGTTCGGTTGCTGGTGCAGAGATTTCTTTAAGTGATGTTTCTGATGAATATGCAGAAACAGAAGCATTCTACGCTCAAAAGGTAAATTCGAGTATTAAAGAACTGAAAAAACGAAACTACGATAATAGTATTTTAGAAGATATAGAAGAATTGGATGCAGCATTCCAAGAATTAAAAAAAGAACTCGGTCAGTCTAATGCATTTAGCAATGAAGAAATTATACAGGCTATGATTGAGAATTATCAAATGAAAATTGAGATTTTAGAACGTGTGTTAGAACGCTTGCCAAATGAAAACGATGGCAACAAAGCAATTAAAAAAGGGAAGTCTAATGAAAAAGCTAATATTTAACGGAACAACAATGCTCTTGGTACTTCTAATGAGTACCGTATGGTGTGGCGATTTATTTGCAAATGGCGGCATTAAAAAGAAATCAGAATTTGGGAAAGAAATCACAAAAGAATTTCCAATTTCAGCGAATGGAGAGGTGAAAATTACGAATAAATATGGAAATGTAAACATTACAACATCTAACAAAAACAAGGTTAAATTCACGATTAGTATTACCGTAAAGGCGGAAAGTAAACATGAAGCAGAAGAAGCTTTTGACCGTTTGACGGTCGATTTTGAAAACTCTTCTTCATCCGTAGAGGCAAAAACGAATTTTTCTGATGATCAAAAGAAAAACTGGAAACTTTGGAAAAACCTGAGTTATGAAATTCATTATGAAGTGTCACTTCCGAATACCGTAGATCTTGACATTTATAATAAATATGGCAATACTTACTTAGATGATATGAAAGGCAAAGTCCGTCTTGATTTGAAATACGGCAACTTGAAGGCGGGTGATTTTGCAAAAGATTTAAAACTAAATTTAGGTTACGGAAAGGCTGATTTAGGTCATATTCAAAATGCAACAATCGAGATTAAATATTCAAAGTTGGATATTGAAAGCATGAAAAATTTACACATTGAAAGTAAATATTCTCATTTGTATATTGATAAAGTGAATAACATTAAATCTGAAACGAAGTATGATAAATTTCATTTAGGCGAAGTCAATACTTTAAGAAATTACGGTAAGTATGATGATTTTGAAATAGAAAGCATCACAGACATCGACGCTATTAGCAAATTCAGTGATTTCGATATTAAGAAACTAAACGGCACGGCGGATTTTGAAATGACGTTTGGTGATGCAAATATAAAAGATGCTGCTAATTTTAAATCAATCACCTTCACAGGAAAACACGCTGATTTGTTGGTTGACTTGGCAGGTGCAGGTGCAAAAGTAGACGCAAGAGGCGAACATACAAATGTAAAAATGCCTAGCAATATGAAAAAAACGAACGAAGATTATCGAGGTGAAGATATTGAAATCGCAGGTACTATCAGCGGTAGCGGTGGAATGATTAAAGCGACTGCGGAATACGGAAGTATTATTATTTATAAATAGGATGAGCAATCAGAGGTCAGATCTGCCGATTAGTATCGGTATCGCTGTCAGAAATTAGATTTTACTCAATAATCATTGCGAAGAGATTGAGTAAAATTCATACAACTTTAGTTTGAACAGGTTTATAAAAATTTAAGCTTCGATGGGATTTCCATCGAAGCCTTTTTTCTTTAGTCCACTATATTTCTTCTTTTTCCAATTTTGTACTTACATGAAAAACGGCATCACCTCTATTGACTATTGGTGAAATATTGATACAAAAAACATAACAGTCATAAGGTGCATAAAACTTTCGTTCAAAATCACCAAACGGATCTGTTATAATACCCATGACCGTTTTTTTAGCGACCCAAGTACCGTTTTTGATTTTGACATGAAACATTCCAGAATGTGAAGCTCGAAGCCAAGTCGATTGTTTCACCACAACCACTTCGTTAGGTTCTGGCTGAGTTTTCCATTCTTTCATTTTCAAAAACTGAATGACATTTTTAGTGCCTTGCACCGCATATTCAATCGCTTTTTCATCATAAAGCATAGATTTCCCACCTTCAAACAACAACGATGGTTTTCCTAAATCGTAAAATGTTTTGCGAATAGATTTTGCGATAGGTTTTGACTCAATCATAAAAGGCGCATTAAAAACTTTAGCTAACTCCAAAGTCGCTGTATCTTCAAACATACACCTGGTTTGAGCCATATTCACCAAATTACCTCCGCCCGAATGAAAATCAATCACATAATCTACATGAGGAACAATTTCTTTTCTAAATTCATGCGCAAACTGACTGGCTAAAGAGCCGTTAGCTGACCCAGGAAACACCCGATTCAAGTCTCTGCCATCAGGAAATTCACGAGAAAGGTTCAAAAATCCAAAAATATTAAACACTGGAATACTGACAATCGTACCTCGTGTAGGTTTATTAATCTTTCCTCGAATAACTCTCCTGACGATTTCTACTCCGTTGATTTCATCACCGTGAACACCACCCAAAAGTAGTAATACAGGACCATCTTTTAAGCCTCGTTCAATAAATATTGGTACTTTAATACTGTTTCTTGTATGCAATTTTGCAACATCCAGTTGAATACATTTACTTTCTCCTCGTTCAATATCAACTCCAAGAAATGAAATTTTTTCTCTAAAATTATTATTATTCAAAATATTATAAATATTTTATCGAATGAATTTATGAATGCAGGTCAACTTATTTTAGACACGCACAATTCGTAATTCGTAACTCTAAAATCCTCTTACGCCTTAACGTTTCTTTCGACATAGCTAATAATCTTACCTGCGATGTCCGTTCCTGTTGCGTTTTCAATTCCTTCTAATCCTGGCGAAGAGTTCACCTCTAACACCAATGGCCCATTTTTTGACTGTAACATATCAACACCAGCTACACCTAATCCCATTGCTTTTGTCGCAATCAATGCCGTTTCCTCTTCTTCTTTTGTCAACTGAATGATACGTGCGCTACCGCCACGGTGTAAATTAGAACGAAATTCGCCTTCTTTTCCTTGACGCTTCATCGCTCCTACTACCTCACCATCTACAACAAAAGCTCGGATATCCGCACCTTTGGATTCTGCGATAAATTCCTGTATGATAATTCTCGCTTGAAGACCATTAAAAGCTTCCATCACAGAACCTGCGGCATTTTGGGATTCTGCCAAAATAACGCCTAAACCTTGTGTTCCTTCCAATAACTTAAGAATGACTGGCGCACCACCAACTAAGTCTACGGTGTGCTTTACATCTTTAGAAAAATTCGTAAAAATCGTTTTTGGAAGTCCAACACCAGCACGAGCCAACAATTGTAAACTTCTCAGTTTATCTCTTGAACGAACTAACGCTTGTGACTCTACTGCTGTAAAGATTTTCATCATTTCAAACTGTCTCACTACCGCCGTTCCATAAAACGTCACTGATGCTCCAATACGAGGAATCACTGCATCTATATTACTAAGGTATTCACCTTTATAGTAAATTTTAGGACTCTTTTTTGCAATTTCTATATTACATTTTAAGTGATCCACCACAATCATTTCATGTCCTTTTTTTTCGCCTGCTTCTACGATTCTTTTAGTTGAGTATAGACCTGGACCTCTTGATAATACTACTATTTTCATTTTATTGTTATTAAAAATTCGTTGGCAGTTTTTGCCGAGTGGTAAAACGAAAAACCTTATAAAAAGTTTCCATTAATTTCTCTTTTATTTTAGCAAAAATCACCTAAAAATGTGATGAAGTAAATCATAATATTTACACTAATATATATTCTTATAACTACCTGACTACAAATTACTTGCAATCATCAATCATAAATTATAAACCGTCAATTTATTCAGCTTTTATTATTGATTTTTTTTCATGTGAAAGATTCTGTTTAGATGGATCAACTATAAATTTCCCTGACAAAAACTTTCGACCAATTAGAATAGGAAACCTCATTTCTCCTCGTTCACTTAATGAAAGTTGAATGGAGTATTTTTTTCCAAATAAGAGAATTTTTGTTTTAATAATATACCTGTTTTCCGAAGTTCCAAAAGAGCTCTTAATCTTCTTTTCTTTAAAACTCTCTGTTGAAAATTCTTTATCCGAATACTGTGAATGCGAAGGATCTAAAAGAAAAAAGGTTAATATTTCTTTTCCATTGATTTCTTTCAATTTTATTTTGTGACAATGAATAGCAGATGTGTAAGCGCCCGTGTCTATTTTTATAGCAAGGTCTTCTAAGCCCAGCTCTGGAAAATCAGCTATATCATTCCTACCTATGATAATTTTTTCTTTCAAGTTTAATTTTTTCTATGAAGTGATTGAAATAGATTTTGAACTTACTTAGAGAAGAAACATAAATAAGTTCGACCATTATTCTCTTAATGTAGGTAAACG